>NZ_CBCHRQ010000007.1:0-32418 GCF_965064355.1 Aquiluna sp. | reverse complement strand
GTCAGCGTGGGGTGGATGCCAAGACCATCGATGAGCGCACCTGGCGGGTTGAACCAGGCCTTATTGCCGGTGGGCGAAAGGTCATTGAGCCAGATCTATCGAATGCTGGGCCATTTCTTGCGGCAGCAATGGTTTCCGGTGGCAGTGTTCGCATCCCAAATTGGCCCACGGTCACAACCCAGGTTGGTGCAGAGTTTGAGCGAATTTTGCCGTTGATGGGGGCAAAGTGCCTTGTTGAAGACGAGATTCTAACTATCCATGGTGATGGCAAAATCAACGGCATCGATATCGATCTTTCAATCGGAGGTGAGCTGGCTCCGGTTATTGCGGTGTTAGCTGCACTTGCCGATACGCCAAGTCGAATTACCGGTATCGCTCATCTTCGTGGTCACGAAACCGACCGACTCAGCGCACTGACTCACGAGCTAAACAACCTTGGTGGGGATGTTAGCGAACTGGAAGACGGTCTCGAAATTCGCCCCGCCACTTTGCACGGCGGTAAGTGGCAAAGCTATGAAGATCACCGAATGGCAACAGCGGGGGCAATTTTGGGACTTCGTGTTCCAGGTATTGAAGTTGAGAACATCGCCACAACTTCAAAGACCATGCCCGAATTCACAAAACTCTGGCAAGACATGTTGGACGCTAAATGACCTGGATGTTTGAACCAGGTCCGGGTATGGACCTCGATGAGGATGATGTTCGAATCCGCCCAAATCCAAAGGGTTCTAAGCCTCGAACCAAGCGTCGTCCAACTCACGATAACGCTCTAATGGGCATGGTGCTGGAAGTTCACCTAGCACGCTACAAGGTATTGACCGATGATGGCCGTGAGGTCCTTGCCACCCTGGCCAAGGAGCTTCGAAACAAGGGTTGTGTGACCTGCGATCGAGTGGCACTGGCTGGAGAGGTGTCTGACCAAAAAGGCACTCTTGCTCGAATTGTCAGAATCGAACCTCGAACCACGGAGCTCACTCGCTCAAGCGATGAGAGTGATACCGGAGACCAGACCATTGTCGCCAATGCTCACCAGCTGGCAATTGTTATGGCTGCTACCAACCCAGAACCAAAACCTCGATTGGTCGATCGATATCTGGTCGCGGCCATGCACTCCGGCCTCAAACCAATTTTGATCATGACAAAGTGCGATCTTACGGACCCGACAGATTTCATCAAGGGGTTCGATGGCTTTGACCTAAAGGTCTTCAAACACTCGCAGGTAAAGCCTGACCTTGAGGGTCTTGAGGAACTTCTTGCAGGCAAGACAACTGTTTTTGTTGGCCACAGCGGCGTGGGCAAGACCTCGCTTATTAACCTCCTAGCCCCGGGTTATGTCCGAGCAACTGGCGAGGTGAACGAGGTGACCGGTAAGGGTAAGCACACCTCTAGTTCTGCCAAAGCGATTCCGGTTCGAGATGGCTGGATTGTTGACACCCCTGGTGTTAGAACCTTTGGTCTTGCGGGTATAGATGCGATTGGGCTCCTCAAGGGATTTGCGGATCTCGATGCAGCGAGCGTCGAGTGCCCAAGGGACTGCTCCCACCTGGCTGATTCCCCAGACTGCGAGTTGGATGTTGCGGTGGAAGTCGGAAAGCTGTCAGCCTCGAGGTTAGATTCCTTCCGACGACTGGTCTTGGCAATTGGGTCGATAGATTAACCCTGATGATTAAAGATCTAGACCTTGCCCTCACGATGGCCGACCACGCTGATGAGATTTCCCTCAAGCGTTTTCGCTCCCTTGGGCTTTTGGTCGAAACAAAGCCGGACCGCACGCCGGTAACAGATGCCGATCGAGCGGTAGAAGTGGAACTGCGCTCGATTGTTGCCGACTACCAACCAACCGACAGCTTTATTGGCGAAGAGTTTGAGAACACCGGGTCTTCAAATCGAAACTGGATTGTTGACCCAATCGACGGCACCGCAAACTACCTAAGAGGCGTTCCGATCTGGGCAACCCTAATTGCCCTGCGAGTTGACGGCGTTATAACCACTAGTGTGGTCTCAGCGCCCGCCCTTGGTAGACGTTGGTGGGCACAGCGCGGCCATGGCGCGTTCACCATGGATCTAGATGGCAGCGTGCGCTCGCTACAGGTTTCGAAGATTTCCAAGCTCGAAGACTCTTCAATCTCCTACAACAGCCTGCAGCTTTGGGATCAGAGCGACAAACTTCCCCAGCTGATTGACCTAAGCCGTAAGGTTTGGAGAACCAGGGCCTATGGCGATTTTTACAGCTACATGCTGCTTGCCGAGGGCAGCCTTGACCTAGTGGCTGAGCACGACCTCATGATCTACGACATCGCAGCGCTGGTTCCAATCGTCGAAGAAGCCGGCGGGCAATTTAGCGACCTTGCAGGTCCGCTCACCGAACGCAGCTCCTCGGTAATGGCGTCCAATGGTTTGCTGCACGCGCAGTTTCAGCAAGCACTGAAGTGAAAACCCAAAACCAAGCTCGCTTTTTAGCAATCAGCACGATTGCACTCTTGGCCATAAACCTAAGAACTGCCGTTAGCTCTATCAGCCCGGTTGTCACCTATATTCAGCAGGACATCTCACTGCCGATTGTGACCATTGGTCTATTGGGAATCGCAGCTCCGCTGTCTTTTGCAATTGCCAGCTCTCTTAGCTACCGTCCGGCAAGACTGTTAGGCGTCGAAAAGACGCTGATGCTCACGGTCCTGATGATCATCTTGGGTCATCTTTTGAGAGCATTCTCCTGGGATTCCACGGCGTTGTTCTTTGGCTCGCTATTGAGCCTGCTAGGTATGGGTATTGGCAATGTGCTGCTACCGGTAATGGTTCGCAAATACTTTCCAAACCGGGTTGGTTTGGTCTCTAGTTTTTATCTAACTCTCACTGCCCTATCGGCAACCATGGCCTCTTTTGTTGCGGTGCCGATATCGGAGGTCGCGGGTTGGAGATTTTCACTGGGCCAGTGGGCGATTTTGGCCTTTCTGACGATTGCTCCGCTGAGTTTCCTGCTGCGTAACTCAAAACCGGAGATCAAGGCCGAGAAGGTGGCTGGCGCTAAAGCAATCTGGCGCTCTCCAACGGCGGTTTCGATTGCGTTTATGCAGACCGTAACGTCAATCATCGGCTATGTGTCATTTGCGTGGCTGCCGCTAATCCTGGTCGAACATCAGGGAGTGAGCGTTATTGAGGGCGGGCTGCTTTTGAGTCTGTTTTCGCTGATTGGCCTGCCTATTTCGTTGATCATGCCGATTCTCAGCACTCGTTACCCAAAATCTCAGAGCTTGATTGTTTGGTTCTCTTTTGTCTCTGGTGTCACCGGAGCACTGGGCTTGCTGTTTGGCGATGTTTCGCTGACTTGGCTCTGGGTAATCGCATTGGGCTTCGGACCCACCATGTTCCCGCTAGCCCTTACGCTTTTCAATCTTCGATCTCGCGAGCGCTCTACGGTTTTGGCAGTGAGTGCATTTGGGCAGGGCGTTAGCTACACCACAGCTTCCCTCGCCGTGTTCTTGGTAGGAGTGCTCAGAGAGGTCACTGGGGGCTGGGACGCAGGTCTTTGGCTGTTGTTTGGTTCGTGCCTAATGGCAATCCCGGTAGCCCTGCAAATCCGCAAGGGCCAAATGATTGACGACGAGCTCGTTCGCTAGTTTGAGAACTCAACTCCGACAGCCGAGCACTTTTCCCCAATAGAGGCAGTTAGCTCCGCAACCTGAGCCTTGGCGGTTTCCACAGATTCGGCAGAGTCAACAATTGCAACCAGATCAGCTAGGTCTTGGGATAGCCCCGAAGAGAGCACTCCCCGGACCTGCTCGCCGATAAGCGCATCGACCTGTGAGATTAGGCCGGAGTCCACCAAGCCTTCCTGGTAGGCGGCTGCTGTAGCAGTCAGGGTCGTCTCCATTGCAGTGCAGGCAGCGGCATCGGCCGCCGCCGAGGCAATTTCTGAAGCGCTACACCCTGTCAAAAGAAAAGCGCTGAGAATCAAAAGTCCAAGATATTTTGCATTCACAATAAGAGTCTAAAGACGCAGATTCCCTTTGGGGTGACGAAGGACAACATTGCGCGCATTTGCGTTGCCCTCCATGTTCTGAACCGATGTGTCACCGGTTTGCCTTTGCCAATCGTTGGCCGCTACCTGCCGTGAAAGTGACGCCAGTACCAAATTTTCACTCAAGTCAAACCCCTTGGCCAAGCGCTTGCCGCTGAGCACCGATATTGGGCTGTCGTGGGAGAACATTGTGATGGCAATCACTAGATCCTCATCGTCCTCGAAGAATTCGATAACGCGACCCTCTTGTGGCCAATCAATTAGTGAACAAGTTTCAATTAACCAGAAACCGTTTTCCTTGCCAACCCTGGAAAGTGTGTTGCGATGTTCGTGGCCTGCTAACCAAGCAACAATATTTGAGAATTTGGAAAAGAACTCTTCCAATTCCTCCGAGCACACTCTATCGGTGGAACCAAGGGGAGAGTAATCGTTCTTGAGTCGCTCCAAGGGGTGGTGGCTCAAGAGGATCACCGGACGGTCATGAAACTGAAGCAAGGTTTGTTCCAGCCAGTAAAGTTGGGGTCTATCTAGGGATCCGTCCCATCCACCATGCGGATTCACAGTGTTCAGCGAGACAATAATAAATCCTTGATGCTCAATCACATTGTGTTTTGGGTTGCCAAATGCCATTTCCCATTCAACCGGCGGCATTATTGCTCTATCAGCATCCGGCGTGCAGTGGGTAAACTCGAGATCGGCCGGATCTGGCCAAGCGGCCGGCCCAATGGGAGCGAAGCGTTCGGCAAGCGAGAAGAACAGCTGATCCTGAACCAGTCTCACCGGATACTTATCAGATGTGGCGCGCCACCGCAGCTCAGAATTTACCGCAACGGTGCCCTGCAGCAGCTCGTCGTGATTGCCGTGCACCGCAATAAAGGGCATCCGAAGACCGGATGCCTCAAATGAGCTCATTGCCGCATCCAACAAACCCGGAACTGTCGGAAATCCATAGAAGAGCTTGGGCGAGTCCAGTACATCGGCATGCTCTGGATTCCAATAATTGGAATCAAATGGCTCACCGCCCGGACCCTCGAAAACCTTCTTTGCCCCACTATTGGGTCTCACAAAACCGCCCTCCAGTAACTTTTTAGCCCACGCCAATTCATTGATCTGGGCATTGTCAGTCACATCTCCGGTTATTACGGTCAACGAGATCGGCTGCTCAGCATATCTTCCGGTAAGGGTGTTTATCTTTTGAACTGCGGCATCTAGGACTTGGGTTGTCAGCATTTCCTGAGCGCGGTAATTACCAACCGGTCCACCAATCTCAGCAGCAAATGGATGGTGCGGGTCACCGTATCGATCAGTGAAAGGCAGGCGCGCGGGTGATTGTGAATCGCATACGTGCGTGTCGGAGATGTGAGCGATCGTCATAAGGTGACGACCGAAGCTTGAGATATTGGCCGCGGGCAGTTTGGAGACAAGGGTGTCCAACTGACGCCACTTGTCGAGACCCGCTTGACCTAACTCAATCTTCAACAACACGATTTAAAAATTAGGCCACTCGAGCACAAGATCGCATCGAACCGCTGAGAATTCCTAAGGTTCACCCAAGCTTTGTGCGACGTAGTACGAATGTCAATTGCAAGGATTTGTTTCGTTTCGCAGCAGTTAACCTCAAAACGACAATTTGTAACTCCAACTAACAGGAGGACACCTTGCGCAGATCACGCGTAATTCTGGCCGCTTCCCTAGCAACCGTGCTAGGCCTAGCAGGCTGTGCTACAAACACAGAAACCACCGAGACCGCCACCCCTACTGAGACCGCAGCTCAGATTTGTGGCGCGACCTTTGACGAGCTAGTGACCGCTGCTAAGGCCGAGGGCAAGGTTGACCTAATTGCCCTTCCAGACAGCTGGGCTAACTACGCCGGCGTTATAGCTAAGTACGAAGAGCTTTACGGCATTGATGCAGTTGTGCAGAACCCGGACGCATCATCTGCAGATGAGCTAACCGCTATCGAGACCCTTCGCGGCCAGGATGGCATGCCAGAGTCCGTCGACGTTGGACCTTCCTTCACCACTCAGATGATTGAGGCTGGTTACGCAGAGTCATTCAAGCCAACTGTTTGGGATGAGATTCCAGCAAGCCTGAAGGACGCAGACGGCTACTGGGTGGGTTCTTACTACGGCCTAATGGGCATCGGCACCAACACCACTTTGGTGCCAAACGCGCCGAAGACTTTTGCAGACCTTCTAAAGCCTGAGTACAAGGGAATGGTTACCCTAAACGGTGACCCTCGCGAGGCTGGTGCAGCATTCGCGGCAGTTATGGCAGCCTCTTTGGCTAACGGTGGATCGTTTGATGACATCATGCCTGGTATCGAGTACTTCGCAAACCTGAAGGAACTGGGAAACCTAAACACCGTGGACATCACTCCAGCAACTTTGCTTTCGGGCGAAGTAAGCATCGCGCTGGACTGGACCTACAACTTCCCATACATCACCCCTCAGCTTGAAGAGGCCGGCTTTGACTTCGCGGTCAACGTTCCTTCTGACGGTGCTTACGCCTCGTACTACGCGCAGAGCGTTGTAACCGAGATCCAGCACCCATGTGCAGCACGTCTATGGCTAGAGCACCTAGTCTCCAACGACGGCGCACTTGAATACATCAAGGGCGGGGCAATCCCAGCACGTTACTCCTCGATGCTTGAGGCTGGAGTTGTACCTGCAGAGCTAGCCGCTACCCTGCCAACCGCAGAGGTAATAGACGCAATCGAATTCCCTTCCCAGGCTCAGGTGGACGCTGCTAAGGCAGCTCTAACCGAAAGCTGGGGACCGATGGTTGCCGACAACTAAATCAGAATCTGACCCCGGGGTGAAAGCCCCGGGGTCTTTTCAAAACCATGAAGACACTCACGAGACTATCCAAGGAAGCACTTGTTGCCCTTCCGATGGCATCTCTCGTGAGTGTCTTCTTGCTTTGGCCCGCCCTAACGGTCGTTTTCAAGGCATTCGTCTCTGACTCGGGTTTCCGTCTGGATAGCATTTCGCGCGCACTGAGTGGCACATACCAGCAGTCTTTCTTACTCTCCACTCAGCTTTCAATGACCACGGCGATCATTGGCGGAGTCATAGGGTTCTATCTAGCCGTGATCGTAGATCGTATGAAACCGAGTTCCAAGATTCGATCAGCCACTCAAGCCTGGAGTGCGGTTGCGTCCCAAATGGGTGGCGTGCCGCTGGCATTTGCATTCTTTGCGATTTTGGGCACACAGGGAATCGCCACTCACATCCTGCGCAATTTCGGAATTGACCTAACGGAGATGGGCCTGACCCTGAGCAGTTTCTGGGGATGGGTATTTGTATACCTTTACTTTCAAGTGCCTCTGATGTTTTTGATTGTCTCCCCGGCGCTCTCGGCCATGAAGCCGAGCTGGAAAGAGGGAGCCCACTCGCTTGGTGCTTCGAGCTCAAATTATTGGCTTCGAGTTGCCTTGCCGATTTTGTTTCCAGTGTTGATAACCGGTGCTCTGCTGCTGTTTGTAAATGCGTTCTCGGCCTATGCCACCGTGTATGCGCTTTCAAGCTCGGGCGGTCAGTTGGTACCGCTACAAATCAGATTCATCCTGCAAGGCAATGTGATCACCGGCGAAGAGGATTTAGGGTACGCGCTTGTGACAGTTACCATGGGGCTTTTGGCACTGGCCATGATCTCAATTCAAGTGTTGCAACGACGATTCGCTAGGTGGCTAGCTTGAAATCCAAGTTTGTGTCAAACATCTTCGCAATATTTTTTGGCGCGGCATTAGTCTCGTACTTTTTCCTACCTCTATTAGCGATGGGGCGCTTTGCATTTCAAGTCACCCCGGTTATCAACCTGACTTGGGAAAACCTCTTCGAAGGATGGAAGTTTGACTCGATAACCAGGGCGCTTTTAAACCCCAAGGTGCTGGAAACTGCCACTCTCACTGGTGGACTTACACTTCTCACAATATTCATTACCCTCTTAGCACTTCTGCCAATTGCCACCTTCGTAGAGGTGGCCAGACCAGGTTGGAAACCGTGGCTGACTGCGGTCACCATTTTGCCGTGGATCATTCCTCCAGTAGCCCTTGTAGTTGGCGTAGCTGCAACGTTTAGGCCCTTTGCCCCTTGGTTTTTATCTAACCCTCTGAGTTTGAGTTTCTTCTATGCGATTTGGATGCTCCCCTTTAGCTATCGAGCCATTGCGGGTCAACTGAGCATGATTGGCGCAAAAACGCTCTTTGAGGCAAGCCAATCGCTTGGTGCATCAACGCTTTCCTTCTTTTTCAAAGTCTTACTACCAAACATAAGAAATTCCCTTACCGTTGCGACCCTATTGATTGTGGCAGCAGTTACCGGTGAATTCACTTTCGCGGCCCTACTACTAAAACAGACTTTCCCGGTCTACCTCATTGACCTTCAATCCGAAGACGTGCGATCCGGTTACGCACTGGCGCTGTTGGTGATTGGCGCGACCGCGGTGCTACTGAGTTTTGTAACCTCCAGCCTTCGTAAACGAGGCGGGCAATTCAATGCGATCGGAGTCTAGGTGTCGGATATTTCACTAATTGGTGTGACAAAGAATTTCGGTAATGAAACCGCGCTGAATGATTTCTCACTGTCCGTGCCCCAGGGGCAGTTGGTATCCCTGCTGGGTCCCTCTGGCTGCGGAAAGACAACGGCATTGCGCTTGATTGCGGGATTTCTGGAACCAACCAAGGGTGAGATTTTGGTTGGTGGTTTCGACGTAACCCAAATCCCAGCCGCTAAGCGCGGTTTCGGCATGGTGTTTCAGTCCTACAGTCTCTTCCCACATCTAACCGCCGAAGAAAACATTCAATTCGGCTTAAAGCTAAAGCGGGTCGGCCGCAGCTCAGTTGTGAAACGCACTCAGGAGCTTCTCGAACTCACCGCCATGACCGAACACAGGAAGAAATACCCGCATCAGCTATCCGGAGGTCAGCAGCAACGCATTGCACTGGCTCGAGCTTTGGCCACTGAGCCCAAGCTACTGCTCTTAGACGAGCCGCTTTCTGCCCTTGATGCCGCCGTGCGCGATCAGTTGAGAACTGAAATTAGGAATCTCCAGAAAATCAGCGGAGTGACAACAATCTTTGTTACCCACGATCAGCAGGAGGCGCTGTCAATTTCTGATCAGGTAGCGGTGATGTCGAATGGTCGTATTGAGCAATTGGGTACCCCGGAGGAGATTTACACCAAACCCCAAAGCGCATTTGTCGCCGAGTTCGTCGGCACCAATAACCGCATTTCCGCGCAGAAGAAAACTGGAACACTCTGGTCAGTCCTAAACCACTTGGTCATTGGTCCAAAAGCTGGAAAGACTGGAACCGCATACCTAAGGCCTGAGGAACTCTCCCTAGTCAAAGGTGACGCCTTTACCTTGACTTCGAAGACCTACCAAGGCAGCTTTACCAGAGTGCAGGTTGCCAGTTCAACTGAGACCTTGCAAATAGACCTAAATTCGAATCAGGCGGGAAAGTTTGCAATTGGTGCCAAGGTGGACGTCAAGTTAAATCGCAACGACCCTTTGATCGTCACTGAGGAGAGAAATTCTAAGTAACCTTCGGGAAGAGATTTAATCCTGACAGGTTACACTTCGTTGCTCTTGGAAAATGGAGAAGCATGCGCGTCTATAACAACATCACCGAGATTTTCGGTAACACCCCTTTGGTGAAGCTAAATCGAGTTCTCGACGGTGCAAAGGCAAATGTCTACGCCAAGTTGGAGTTCTATAACCCTTCTTCCAGCGTCAAGGACCGACTAGCCATTGCAATGGTGAACGCCGCCGAAGAATCTGGCGAGCTAAAGCCAGGTGGAACCATCATTGAGGCCACCAGCGGTAACACCGGTATCGGCCTTGCCATGGTTGGAGCCGCTCGTGGTTACCGCACCATCATTGTGATGCCGGACTCGATGAGCCTAGAGCGCAAGATTTTGATCCGTGCATACGGAGCTGAGCTGGTTCTAACACCTGCTGCTTTGGGCATGAAGGGTTCTGTTGCCACCTCTGAAGAACTCGGTGAGCAGATTCCAGGCGCTGTTTTGGTTCGTCAGTTTGATAATCCAGCAGGCCCAAAGATTCACCGCGAGACCACCGCCGAGGAAATCTGGCGCGATCTTGACGGTCAGGTCGATGCACTAATCGCCGGTAGCGGCACCGGTGGCACAATCACCGGAACTGGCCAGCGACTGAGAGAGCTAAACCCAAACGTCAAGATCTTTGCGGTTCAACCTGCATCTTCACCACTTCTAACCGGCGGCGAAGCCGCCGGTCACCCACTGGCTGGAATCGGTCCAAACTTCATTCCATCAATCTTGGACACCACGGTCTATGACGAAGTGCTCTCCTCATCAAACGCAGATGCCTTTGAGTACTCTCGCCGAGTGTCAGCCGAAGACGGCATCCTGGCTGGAATCTCCTCCGGTGCTGCGGTATGGGCAGCGCGCGAGGTTGCTCACCGCCCAGAGTTTGAGGGCAAGAACATTGTTGTGATCATTCCATCGTTCGGAGAGCGTTACGTTTCATCGACGCTCTATCGTGACCTGCAAGAGGAATACCAAGCCAAGCAGTGAGAATCTTCGAGGACATCAAGGTAGGGCTTGAGCGCGATCCTGCTACCCGCAGCGCGCTTGAGCTGTTCCTAACCTCTCCAGGGCTCCACGCCATCTGGGCATACCGCATCGCACACGTGATGTGGAAGCTGAAGCTTCGCATCCTCAGCCGCATGCTCTCGAACTGGGTCAAGCTCTGGACTGCCATTGAGATTCACCCGGGTGCAGTTATTGGACGCCGCTTTGTTATCGACCACGGAGTCGGAGTTGTGATTGGCGAAACTGCCATCATCGGCGAAGACGTTCTGATGTATCACGGCGTGACCTTAGGTGGAAAGACTCTGGAGTCAGTAAAACGTCACCCAACCGTGGGAGACCGAGTGACTTTGGGTGCCGGTGCAAAACTTATCGGCAATATCACGATCGGTAATGATTGCGCTGTGGGTGCCAATGCCGTTGTAACCAAGAGCATGCCACCGGGAACTGTGGCAGTTGGCTTCAACGCTAGATTGCTAAATCTGACCGGCGACGAGCACTACATCATTTAGTTTTGCGACTTGCGAAGTAGATACCGGACCAACGGTCATCTATCACTTCTTCAGCTCGACCCCTAAGTCCAACTTTTTTAGCTAGTTTCAATACCTTTTCGCTGGAGAGGTCAGTCCCGAAAAAGGGTTTACGGGGATAGCAAATCCAAAAAGCAATCTTCTGCTTGCGGGCCGCTTTTAGTTCAACTCTGACGCTTTTTAGCTGGTCCGAATTCTCAACGAAATACAAAAACGCACCGGACTTACCCTCGCTCACCAATTCCATCGCCGAGGAAAGTGAAGCGGCCCAGGGGTGAATGTCATCTAGCTGCGCTTCCGCCGGAAGGTTCACACAGGGTACCTGTATGCCTTCGGCAAGGAAAAGCTTCTTCGAAAGACTCACGGGGAAAGCGTAGGGAACCGAAGGTTTGTTTACCTGCCGTTAACCAAAGAATTAACTTAGTTAAGTTAGAAGTCCAGATCTGGATACTTCTCGCTGAGCTCTTTGAGCCTTAGCCCAACCAACTTTGCGATCAGGTCATTTGGCAATACTTCACCCAAGCCAAACTGAAAGCCTCCGGTGGTTTGCTTGCGATCCGCTAGCTCCCTAGAGAGCTGAGGAACGATGTTTCCAGAGTGTGGGAAGTAGCCGATGTGTTTTTTGAATGCTGCGTATCCAGCTACCGCTTTGCCATTTAGTTTGACGCAGGGCATCGCGTAGGAGATGCCCTCTTCACCGTTTGGGACAAGTTCCAAGACTTGTTTGCGCAGTGCTTGGATAGAAATGACAGCAGCCTCAGGTAAACCTTTGAGGTACTGGTCGACTTCGGCTTTTGACACGCTAAGAAACTAGTTTCTAGGGCGCAATTCCGCGACCATTGGGCACACAAATGGATCTACGTTATTGCTCAGCCCCACCTTGTTCAGGTGCTGCATGATCATCTTGTAGCTGGCGAGTAGGTTCATCTCAACCATGGTGACGTCATTCTGGCGGCAGTACTCCGAAACAATCGCGTGTGCCTTGCGAAGGTACGGTCTGGCCATCGAAGGGAACAGGTGGTGTTCAACCTGGTAGTTCAATCCACCCATTAGGTTGTCTTTGAGCCAGCTGCCCTTGATGTTGCGAGAGGTCAATACCTGACGAGAGAAGAAGTCCAAGTTGGAATCTTTTTCAATTAGCGGCATGCCCTTGTGGTTTGGAGCGAAAGCGGCACCCATAAAGAAACCAAAGCTCATCATCATTACAAACCACATGGCCATTGCCCAGAACGGTCCAAACATAATCGCCAGCACAACGTAAGGAGCGAACTGACGAATCAGCATGAGCGAGAACTCCAAGATACGAATACCCAGCGAGCGATCCTTGCGACCCATCCCAGCTACTGAATCCAACAGCAGGTCAAAACCGGTGAAAAGCAATAGCAATGGGAAGAGGTAACCCTGGCGGTCAGAGAACCAGCGCTCGATACCCTTCTTGGACATTTTTGATTCGGTGGTGAAGCTCAGAACACGAATCGCGATGTCTGGATCCTCACCAATTTGGTTTGGTCGCTGGTGGTGCTTATTGTGCTTTTTTAGCCAAAAGCCATAAGACAAACCTGCAAACAGATTCGCCAAAATCAAACCGGTCCAGTCGTTTAGCTTGTTGTTTCTAAAGATCTGTCGGTGGGCTGCCTCATGGGCGATAAATCCGTACTGCGCACTCATTACGCCGAGCAGCGCCACAATGGCGAAGGCCAAAACCATCCACCAACCGTTGATAGTTGCTGCCCAGGCTAGAAAGCCAGCACCGGTCCACAAAGCGGATGCAATCACGCTAATGACGACTAGGCGAATGATGTAGAAGCTTGGTTTCTTCTTTAGGTAACCAGCTTCTCGAACCAAGTTTAGCACCTGGGAGAAGTTGGAGGGAGTACCAGTAAGAGTTGCAGTCATTTGTTGAGTCTATGCGAAGGGTTGAGCCTCACTACTCCGACACAGCAAACTCACACCTTGTAAGAATCAACCTCAATTTCAACCAACATGGCTGGATTGATGAACCTGAGGCCAGCAAGGATGGTTGCCGCGGGTCTGATTTCGGAAAACAGCTCACCGTTGGCCTTGCCAGCGGCATCCATATCGCTCTCGTTAGCAAGATAGATGCGCACTCGGACCACGTCCTTGAGAGAGTGTCCCGCCTGCGCAAGGGCATGCTCGATGATCTGATATGCCACCTTGGTCTGGCCATAAGCATCACCCTCGTGCTGAAGCACCCCATCAACCGTTGCTGTCGTTCCAGCTACGTGAACAAAGGGTCCAGTCACTGTCGCTCTCGAATAACCAATAATGGACTCCCAAGGCCCACCAGATGAAATCAACTTGTCCGCAGTCATAGCTTTCCTTCGCCTCAAAACTTGAGGCCAAACCTAGCAGCGAGCAGGCCCAAAAAGAAAAGCGGGGGCTTGCTTACAGTTCTTCGGTCATCTTCTTGAGGTAAGGCGTTAGCTTTTCATAGAAGGTCGATGTGGAGATGCCGTAGACCTTCTGAAAGTTAGTTTCCCAATTGGTTGAAGTCTCAAATTCCTTGAAGAGCTCAACAATTTTCTGATGGCCGTAAACCGCCACCAGTACTTCCGTGCCGTAGCTTCCAAGTAGGTAAGCCAACGATGTTTTTTCTGAATCCCAAGGTGCTAGTTCCACCAGCGTGAAAAGTTTTGATGTGTTTGCCGGGCTGCCAGCAGACAGCACTTGCTTGAGAGACTGTGAGGAAAAGTTTGTTGCGACCAGCGCGCTTGCGTCACTTGCGTACTGCTTGTGGATACCCGATCGAATTGTCTTGTTGGGGTCAATCAGCAGGTAACCGGTTGCCTCACCATAGAACTGTGCTCCGCCCTCGAGTAACCAAAGCGGCATTCGCTGTTGGTTTGGGTAGGCCAGTTTTGACTGCGCCAGGTGAGTGAACTCATGCCCGGCTGTAGAGCGGTTCCAGCCAAGCTGGCCTAGGTTCATACCCTGTTCGAAGACAAACTTGCCGGTGGCTCCGACCGTTGCAGTGGCATTACCGCAGTAGTTGAGATTGCAGCTATTCAAGATGCCGGACCACTGCACTGGGTTTCCAGACTCTTCGACGTACTTGCTTGCCGCCCAAGCCAAATCCTGCTGCACATACCAAATGATGCTGATGCGATCGGCGGGAGCAAAGACGGGACCCCAGAGATCAATCGCACGGTTTAGATCTGGCTTCACCGCATCAAGGGTGCTGGTGGCGACGTTCTGTCCAACGAAGTAACTGACACTGAGCTTGCTGGATCCGTTTTTCAAAATTGCTGCATTGACCGAAGCTCGCGAGAAGTCATAAACACCCGCCACGCTCAGATTATCCAGAGTGGGCGGCTGCGCTGGTGATGATGTGTTTGTTGGCTTTGGGGAAGAGATTGTTGTGGGTTTACCCCAGACCAATTTCATGCCGCTTTTTACACAGGTGTATTTCTTGGTTCCAACCACCTGGATCTTGCCAACCGGCTTACAGACCGCTCCAATTTTTGGAGCAGGTGCGGGTTTTGGCGCAGCTCCCGAGCTGATCGGTCCAGTGGACAACGCTATGAGTGTTGCAAGAAAAAGCCCGAATAATCTCTTCAAAATATCTCTCGTCCCTTAACCACAAGCTACTCGCTTGCGGGCTATGTTTCCAACGCGGAGCGGGTGTGGCCGAGTTGGGATCATTGAAGGATAAACAACGTCCAGTGACTTTTTTTGATTTTCCAAGCGGAGAAGTTATGGCCACCGCTTGTGGACCTTAAGCTGAACGGCAATGAAGACTCAGGCCGAAAAACTCAAATCCGAACAGTGTCGGAGAATCTTGGTTGAGTTAGAAACGAACCACAGGACCGCAGAAGAACTTGTCAAACTCACCAAGCTCACCCTTGGATCAATAATCAAGCATCTAGACGTGCTGTTCGAGGCAAACCTTGTGGTCCTACATGAAGACGGAAAGGTTTCGCTTAGACGTTGAAGCGGAACTCCACCACGTCGCCGTCGTTCATGACGTATTCCTTGCCCTCCATGCGGACCTTGCCCTGGGCCTTGGCCTCCGCCATCGAGCCTGCAGCATCTAAATCTGCGAAAGACACAACCTCGGCCTTGATAAAGCCGCGCTCGAAGTCGGTGTGGATCACACCGGCTGCCTGCGGAGCCTTCCAGCCCTTGCGGATGGTCCAGGCACGAGACTCTTTTGGACCCGCGGTTAGGTAGGTCTGAAGACCTAGGGTTTGGAAACCAACGTGTGCCAACTGGTCTAGTCCAGATTCTTCTTGACCAAGCGACTGCAACAGCTCCTGGGCCTCTTCGTGGCTGAGATCAATCAACTCAGACTCGACCTTGGCGTCGAGGAACACTGCCTTGGCAGGAGCTACCAAAGCTGCAAGTTCGGCACGCTTGGACTCGCTGGTGAGCACAGCCTCATCAACGTTGAACACAAACAAGATTGGCTTGGCTGTTAGCAGACCTAGGTCCTTGATCGGGCCGAGGTCGACCTTGCTCAGAGAGAGTGGAGTGCCATCGTTTAGGACCTTGAGCGCCTCATCGATGGTTTCTAGAACCTCAGGCTCAGCCTTTTTGCCCTTTACTTCCTTCTCCACGCGAGGTCTGGTCTTCTCCAAGGTCTGAAGATCGGCCAGGATCAGCTCGGTGTTGATGGTTTCGATATCGCTCTTGGCATCAACCTTGCCGTCAACGTGAACCACATCTGAGTCTGCAAATCCACGCACTACCTGGGCAATGGCATCAGCCTCGCGAATATTCGCTAGGAACTGGTTTCCCAATCCTTCACCCTCGCTTGCACCTCGAACGATGCCGGCGATGTCAACAAATGAGACTGGGGCAGCGAGAATGCGCTCCGAACCAAAAATCTCAGCAAGGCGGGTAAGCCTGGCGTCTGGAAGGTTCACCACACCAATATTTGGCTCGATGGTTGCGAACGGGTAGTTCGCCGCCAGAACGTTGTTCTTGGTAAGTGCGTTGAAGAGGGTCGACTTGCCAACATTTGGCAGTCCCACGATTCCGATAGTTAAGGCCACCGCGAAAGCTTATTGCCTCATAATTGCCTGATGGCCCTGGACTTTACGGCAATCGACTTTGAAACTGCGAACGGATCCCCCGCGTCCCCTTGTGCGGTGGGCTTGGTGAGGGTTCGAGACGGCCAAATTCAAGAATCACTTTCAATGTTGTTTCAGCCCCCTTTTCCAAATAATTGGTTCCACGAGGGCAATATCCGCGTGCACGGGATTCGCCCCGAAGATGTAATCGATGCCCCGAACTGGGAAGACGTTCTTCCAGATCTTTTGCTTTTCACCGAGGGACTGCCGTTTATTGCTCATAACGCATCCTTTGATATGGGAGTACTTCGAGCATCTGCCCAGGCGGTCAACTTTGACCTGCCGGATTTGAGTTACGCGTGCAGCCTTCTGATGTCTAGGCGCACCTATGCGCTCGAGAGTTATCGACTCAACGCTGTGGCTTACGCGGTCGGTCACGAGGAGTTCAACCACCACGATGCTTTAGCGGATGCCGACGCCTGCGCAAGGATTGTGATTCACATGGCCTCTCGACACGAGGCCGAGTCCCTGGAAGAGCTCCTGAAAGCAACCCGGCAGGTGCTAAAGCCGCTAAATGTCTGATGCCACTGCGATACTTCAAGTATGGAATTTCAGATTTGGCTTGTTCTTAACGCAGTAATAGTCGGAGTAGTACTCGGCGCGATTTTTGGCTACGGATTTGGCAAGCGCAAAGCGACAACAGCGAACCCAGAGCTCTCCAGCAAGATCGCGGCCCTAGAGGCCACCGAGTTGGAACTTAGAACTCAGCTTGCTAAAGCGGACCTCGCTTTGGAGCAGCAACGCCTCCAGCAAGACCAAGAAAACAAAGTACTGGTCCAACTTGCCCCGGTAAAAGAGCAGCTCACCAAAATGGGTGAGGTGGTTGCGAATTTGGAGAAAGAACGCGCCAGCCAGTTCAACACCATTTCCGAGCAGCTTAGAAATGCTGTGCAGAGCGATGAGACGCTTCGCAAGCAAACTCAGCAGCTTGCCCAAGCCCTAAGCTCCAACTCCCTTCGAGGTGTTTGGGGTGAGACTCAACTGAGGAAGTTGATTGAGCTTTCGGGTCTTATCAAGCACGCAGACTTCTCCGAGCAGGTCACGATTACCACCGAGGCCGGGCCTGGTCGAGTAGATGTTGTAATCAATTTGCCAAGCGGTAAAAAGCTTGCCATCGACAGCAAGGTTCCTTTCAACTCCTACCAGGAGGCCAGCGCGATCTCCGAATTGGCAACCGGAGAGGAACTGGCGAGGCGCGAGCGCTTATTGGAAGAGCACGTCAAGGCATTCCGCAAGCACATCGATGACCTGGGGTCCAAGCAATATTGGACTGGGCTTGATTCATCACCAGATTTCACGATTTGCTTCGTTCCAAGTGAATCGCTGCTGTCTGCGGCGCTGGAGTACGATGCTGGTCTGCTGGAGTACGCATTCAAGAAAAACGTTGCGGTCGCATCTCCGGTAACGCTTTATTCGGTGCTGAAAACCATTAGCCACATCTGGCGCCAAAATGCCGATGAGACTCAACTCAAGACCCTGCTAAAACTCGGTAAAGAGCTCTATGAGCGAGTCGGAAAAATTGCTCAGTTGGCAGACAAGCTTGGGCGATCGATGACCACTAGCGTCAAGGATTACAACAGTTTTGTGTCCTCGCTTGAGACCAGGATGCTAGTGACCGCAAGGCGCTTAAACGACCTAGACGAGAACGAACTCGGCATCGAGACAATCGAAGCGCCAAAAGAAATTACAGAGGCACCTTCAACAATCACCGCCAAGGAGATCGAAGGCTAGCCTTAGATGGTGGTTTATTGGCTATAGTGAATGCTGCGCCTACAACGATGTGAGTGCTACATCTATTTTTCTCACATCTAGGAGTCCCTGATGGCTGGCATAAAATCGCCAATCGTTACTCTCACCCCATCTCCAACGCTGGATCGAACCTACTTCGTAACGAATCTGGTCGAAGGTGGCGTCAATCGCGCTGAGCGCGTTGGCGAGGAGCTTGCCGGCAAGGGCATCAACGTATCGCGCGGCCTTCGGTTGGCGAATATCCCAGCCCCTGGAGTGGTTCCAATTGGAAACGCTGACCCAACGGTTCTAGAGCGAACCGGCTCTGGGTTCATTTCTCCGGTCTGGATTGAAGGAACCTTGCGAGTTTCAACCACGATCGTTGAGTACGACGGCCCAACCACCAAAATCAACGAGAGCCCAAGACCGCTTAAGCAAAGAGATTGGGACGCGGTGGTAGCGCTAACCGAGAAGACCGTATTGGATAACGATGCCCAGTGGCTAGTTGTTGCCGGAGCTCACCCTCAAATTGAAGAGACCGGTGAGGTCATTGACCTGCACCCGCTGTTTGATCGTATGAAATCGATCGGCGTAAAAGTGATCCTGGACACCTCGGGTCCTGCTCTTAGGTACTGGGCTCAGCAGGGCAAGGCCACCATCATGAAGCCAAACGCTCACGAGCTAGCAGAGTGCGTAGGTAGAGACCTGAACACCGTTGGCGAAGTTATTGATGCTGCTCGCGAACTAAACGACTGGGGCGTTGACTGTGTCATGGCTTCTCTAGGCGTTGACGGCATTGTTGCGATTACCAAGACTCACGCCATTCACGCCTACACCCCACCTGTAAAGGTGATCAACACCGTTGGTGCTGGCGACTCAACAATCGCCGGCTTCTTGGCTGCCGTAACCCAGCATCCATCAAGCCCAGAGGCATTTGGCGTTGGCTTTGACGTAGCTGAAGGCATTGCGGCTGCAGTGCAGTGGGGTGCCGCAAAGGTTCAGCAGCCAACCAGTGGTTTGCACTCTATCGAAAACTTGGTTAATCCAACCGTAGAACTGATTCCAGATCGCAGCCGCCTACTTGGCGAGCCAGCTAAGGCCTAAGGAGGCTCGCATGGGTGTAGTAAACAGCGAACAATACGTAGAGATGCTAAACCGCGCCAAGACTGGTGGATTCGCTTATCCTGCGATCAACGTCTCTAGTTCCCAGACTCTAAACGCAGCACTTGCGGGTTTGCAGGCTGCCGGTTCGGACGGCATTTTGCAGGTCACCACCGGTGGTGCTGACTACTGGTCCGGCCCAACCGTGAAGAATCGTGTCTCGGGTGCTCTCGGTTTTGCAGCATTCGCTCGCGAAGTTGCAAAGAACTACGACATCAAGGTTGCGCTGCACACCGACCACTGCAACTTCGAGCAGCTGGATAGTTTTGTAAAGCCACTTATCGCTCTTTCCGAAGAGAGCGTGAGGGCTGGCGGCGAGGCTATTTTCAACTCTCACATGTGGGATGGTTCAGAAGTTCCGCTGGCCCAGAACCTTGAGCTTGCCAAAGAATTCCTAGCCCGTACCAAGAACATCGGATCCATTCTGGAGATTGAAGTCGGTGCAGTTGGTGGCGAGGAAGATGGCGTTAAAGGTGCAATTGATGAGCACCTGTACACCACTGTGGCAGATGGATTTGCTACCGCAGAGGCTCTAGGGCTTGGTGAGAACGGTCGCTACATGGCGGCATTGACCTTCGGAAATGTCCACGGTGTCTACAAGCCAGGAAACGTAAAGCTACGTCCAGAACTGCTTAAGCAGATTCAGGACGAGGTTGGCGCAAAGTACGGCAAACAGCTGCCTTTTGACCTTGTCTTCCACGGTGGTTCTGGTTCGACCGAGCAAGAGATCTCTGATGCTGTGAAGTACGGCGTTATCAAGATGAACATCGACACCGACCTGCAGTACGCATTCACCCGCCCGGTTGTTGATCACATGCTCAAGAACTACGACGGCGTATTGCGAATTGATGGCGAAGTTGGAAACAAGAAGCTTTATGACCCACGCGCATGGGGCAAATCCGCAGAAGCTGGCATGTCTGCTCGCGTTGTTGAGGCAGCTACTCAGCTTGGCTCAGCCGGAAAGTCTAAGTGGTAGAAAACCCCTCTGAGCGAAGCCCGTTTTATGAAAACGGGCTTCCTCGCTTTAAGGGTGAATACCTAAAGGGCGAGATGCACGGACCCTGGGAGTTTTTCCGCAAGGACGGCAGCCTGATGCGATCTGGTGAATTCAACCAAGGAACCCAAATTGGCATCTGGCGTACTTTTGACCGCGCTGGAAAACTGGTTTCAGAAAAGAATCTGGGTTAGCTTCGCGGAGCCTTGTTGCTGACGTCTTCGCCAGCAGCCTTGAGGTCCTTGCGCAACTCCTTTGGAAGCGAGAACTGAACATCTTCTTCTGCGGTGGTAACTGTCCGGACGTCTCCATAGCCACGCTCTGCCAAATAGGCAAGCACTCCATCGACTAGGTCCTCAGGAACGCTGGCACCGGATGAGATTCCTACGGTCTTCACGCCTTCGAACCACTGCTCTTCAATCTCAGTTGCATCGTCAACGCGGTAGGCAGCTTTAGCTCCCGCATCCAGTGCCACCTCAACCAAACGAACCGTGTTGGATGAGTTGGCAGAACCGACGACAATAACCAAATCGCTTTCCGCGCCAACCTTTTTGATGGCAACCTGCCGGTTTTGAGTCGCGTAGCAAATGTCATCGCTTGGCGGGTTCTGCAAAGTTGGGAACTTCTCGCGAAGTTTGATAACCGTCTCCATGGTCTCATCCACCGACAAGGTGGTTTGGCTTAGCCAAATAACCTTGGATGGGTCCTTGATCTTTGCCTTGGCAATTCCTTCAGGGCCGTCGACCAACTGCACGGCGTGTGGGGCTTCGCCGGCGGTGCCTTCGACTTCCTCGTGTCCCTCGTGACCAACCAAAAGGATGTCGTAACCCTCTTTGTCAAAGCGCTGAACCTCGCGGTGAACTTTGGTCACCAGCGGGCAGGTGGCGTCGATGGTCTGCTGGTTACGAGCTTCGGCCGCTTCGATGACTGCAGGAGATACCCCATGAGCGGAGAAAACCATGATGCAGCCCTCAGGAGCTTCATCAACCTCATCCACGAAAATCGCTCCGCGACGTTCTAGTGAGGCAACCACGTGCTTATTGTGGACAATCTGCTTGCGCACGTAGATCGGCGCACCGTAGTGATCGAGAGCCTTTTCAACGGCAATAACAGCACGGTCTACGCCTGCGCAGTAGCCTCTGGGTGCTGCCAACAGCACCTTGTTGGTGCCGAAACTGTCGGCCTGGTCGGTATCCTTGATGATAGTCACCACACAATTCTACGAAAGCGACCAAGGAGGCCGGATTGGAAACTAATTCGGTTACTGATAGTCAATCACGAGTTAGCACCGAGAATTCCCCCTGGCAGGTGTCTCAGCTTTCAAAAAGCCTAAGAGATTGGATCGACAAGCTCGGTCGCGTCTGGGTAGAAGGTGAATTGCAGGCCTACTCAGAAAAGCCAGCTGGCGTTTTTGCATCGATTCGCGATTTAGACGTCGAAATGTCGGTAGAGATCCACGCTTTTACTAATTCCGGAGCCGAGATTGCTCCCGGTCTTGCCCAGGGAGACCGAGTTGTTGCGCTACTGCAACCAACTTTCTGGCCCAAAAACGGCAAGCTCACAATGCGGATCATGCAAATGCACAAGGTTGGTCTTGGAGAACTGCTCGAGCGCCTAGAGCGTCTAAAAGTTCAACTGATTTCCGAGGGCTTAGCCGATCCGGCTCGAAAGAAGCCACTACCGTTCTTGCCAAACAAAATTGGTTTGATCACCGGTGCGGACTCGGATGCAGAAAAGGATGTCCTGCAAAATGCCAGACTTCGTTGGCCAGAGGTGCAGTTTCAGGTTCAGCACACCCACGTTCAGGGCGATAAGGCAGTGAATGAAATCCTGCTTGCCCTTGGGGTGCTAGAGGCAGACCCGGAAGTTGATGTAATCATCATCGCTCGCGGTGGCGGCAGCTTCCAGGACCTACTCCCCTTTAGCGATGAGCGATTGGTTAGAGCTGCAGCAAAACTAAGCAAGCCGTTCGTCTCGGCTATTGGACACGAAAATGACCAGCCGCTTTTGGATCTGGTCGCAGACCTAAGGGCCTCGACCCCAACTGATGCTGCCAAGCGAGTCGTTCCAGATGTGGTTGAAGAACGTCGTGGGCTTGCGATCTCGATCCAGCGAATGCGAGTTCGAGTTGGTAGCTACCTAGATTCTCAGTCGCAGCTTTTGCAACAGCTGATCTCGCGACCAGTGATTGAATCACCGTATGGCTTTGTTGACGCGCAGGCCGAGGTGATTGCAGGCGGTGCCCGCCGTATACGAGAAATTTTTGACTTTAGGTTGCAGCGCGGTCAGGGAGAAATCAAACAGCTCCACGCTCAAACCAGATCACTTTCGCCACAACTGACCCTGGAGCGCGGTTACTCTGTGATTACTGACGAAAACGGTAAACCGCTGAGCAAAATTACCAAGTCAAAAAAACTTCAAATAAGAACCAGCAAGCAAGAAATCTCCGCAACCGCAGACGAAGTAAGGGACATCAAATGAGCAAAGACATTTCGGCCTTGAGCTACGAAGAAGCCCGTGACGAGCTTCAGAAGGTTGTTGCCGAGCTGGAGCAGCAGAATGTCCCCCTAGAGGCCTCTATGGCGCTCTGGGAGCGCGGTGAGGCCCTTGCCAAGCACTGCGAGCAGTGGCTCAGCGGCGCGAGGAAGAAGCTGGATGCTGCGATGCAGCAGAAAGACTCCAAGTGAGTATTAGCGCAGCAGAACGCCGAGCAAAGCAAACTGTCCGCAATTTGATTTATTCGCTTTTGGTGACCCTGTCTTTGACACTGGTCATTGTGATGATTGTTCCTCGTGACGATGGCAATCGAATTCAACCAATTGACTACATCGCAATCACCGAAACCGTCCAGGCCTCGGTGCCAGAAGAATTGATTGCTCCAAAACTGGCAACCGATTGGTGGGCAAACGCTGCCCGCGTGGAAAATGACATGGGAGTCGAGACTTGGTATGTCGGCTACATCACCCCGGATGACCAGTACATCGGACTTACGCAGGCCTTTGAATCAAATACCTCTTGGCTGGCAAACAAACTGCAAGGAAACTGGTTAGACGTAACCTTAGAGATCGAAGGTAGAACCTGGGAGGTTTGGCCGACTCTACTTCCATCGGTTCCAAAGGGAACCAAGGAATACGCCATGGTCCACAGTTTTGATAAGCAGGCTGTAGTCATATACGGCACCGCCACCGAAGAAGACTTTCTAAAGCTAGCCACACAAATCAGCATCGATCTAACTAAGGGGAACTAATGGGCAGGCCACAAACCGGTAAAGACGCCTGGAAGCTACTGATTGATGGCAACCAGAACTTCGTCCATGGCACGCCAGCACACCCCCGCCAAGATGCCGATGTTCGGCGGGCAATAGCTAACAAGCAAACCCCCTTTGCCGCCCTATTTGGCTGCTCAGACTCCAGGCTCGCCGCCGAAATGATCTTCGATGTGGGGTTGGGCGATTTGTTTGTGGTTCGAAATGCGGGTCAGGTTATTGCCGAGACCATTTTGGGTTCCTTGGAGTTTGCAGTTGAGGTGCTCAAGGTGCCGCTGATTTTGGTATTGGGTCACGATGAGTGCGGAGCTGTGCGCGCAACTATGGACGCTGCAGCCGGCAAATTGCAGGTCGAAGGTGAATTCATCCACAAACTTGTTGACAGAATCATGCCAACGGTGGAGCGCAGCCATGCCGCCGGCGATACCTCGATCGATGACATCACCGCCAGACACGTGGCCGACACGATTGAAGAACTACTGGAGAGTTCGAATGTGATTTCTAACGCCGTGAAAACTGGCAAACTTGCTGTCGTAGGTGCCAACTACAAACTTGAACTGGGCGATATCCACATGGTGGTTTCGCACGGAGACCTCTAACGAGAAATTAGAAAAGAGCCAAGCATGGAATACCGCATTGAACACGACACCATGGGTGAGGTTAAAGTCCCAATCAATGCCCTCTATCGCGCCCAGACCCAGCGTGCGGTCGAGAACTTCCCTATCAGTGGTTCAGGGCTAGAAAAAGAACACATCATCGCACTGGCTCGCATCAAAAAAGCTGCTGCTCAGGCGAACAACAAACTTGGAATCCTTGCTGATGACATCACCTCTGCGATTGTCGCAAGTGCCGAGGAAATCATCACGGGTCACCACCTAGATCACTTCCCGGTCGATGTTTTCCAGACCGGCAGCGGCACCAGCTCAAATATGAACATGAACGAAGTTCTAGCGACCCTGGCGACCAAGAAGCTTGGCAAGGAAGTTCACCCAAATGACCACGTGAATGCTTCGCAGTCATCCAATGATGTTTTCCCAACCTCGGTTCACGTTGCCGTGACCAACGCACTGGTCAACGACCTGCTCCCTGCCCTTGACTACCTCGCAGGCTTCCTAGAGGTAAAGGCCAAGGCTTGGGCTGGATACGTAAAGCCAGGCCGTACCCACCTGATGGATGCCACCCCAGTAACCTTCGGCCAGGAGTTTGCCGGCTATGCAGCGCAGATCCGCTACGGCATCGAGCGAATCAACTCAGCCCTGCCACGAGTAGCAGAAGTGCCTCAGGGTGGAACGGCGACTGGAACTGGTATCAACACCCCTAAGGGCTTTCCTCAAGAGGTAATCAGTCTTTTGGCTAAAGACACCGGCTTACCAATTACCGAGGCTAGGGACCACTTTGAAGCTCAAGGAGCACGTGACGCACTTGTTGAAGCTTCCGGTGCCCTAAAGGTCATCGCGGTCAGCCTCACCAAGATCAACAACGATTTGCGCTGGATGGGCTCTGGTCCCAACACTGGCCTAGGCGAGTTAAACATTCCCGACTTGCAGCCTGGAAGCTCAATCATGCCGGGCAAGGTGAACCCTGTAATCCCAGAGGCAGTGTTGATGGTTTGTGCTCGCGTAATCGGAAATGATGCCACCGTTACTTGGGCTGGCGCATCTGGAAACTTCGAGCTGAATGTTGCAATTCCAGTGATGGGCAATGCGCTACTAGAGTCCATTCGCTTGCTTTCAAACTCAATGCGCGTGCTTGCGGACAAAACCATTGCGGGACTTGAGGTGAACGTTGAGCGCTCTAAGGCTCTTGCAGAATCCAGCCCGTCGATTGTGACACCGCTAAACAAGTTCATTGGCTACGAGGCTGCAGCGAAGATCGCCAAGCACTCGGTGGCCAAGGGGCTAACTGTTCGTGAGGCGACAATTGAACTCGGTTATGTCGACGGCGAGAAGCTAACCATGGAGCAGTTGGATAGGGCGCTAGACGTCATGCCAATGACTCGCCCACCGCAGTAAGGATTTGCCAGCTGGGTGAAATTGCTGCAAGGCAGAAGCCAAGAAGTAGAAAAGGCCCCAGAGCTATGTGCTCCTTGGGGTCTTTTTTCTTAATCCAAATCGCAATTGCGAATACGTTCGCAGTCAGAAGTCCAAGCGCTAGGGAGATAAGGACCAGCCAGCCGTCATGCCATGCCAGCCAGCCATTCAGCGAAATCAGCAGCTTCACATCACCCATGCCCAAGTCAGCGAAACGTGCCAGCAACCAACCGATTAGAAATGTCAGAACCATTGCCACCAAGCTGGCTAAGAGCTTTTGATACTCACCGGCGAATAGTCCGTATCCCGCAAGCGATACAGCCGTCACGGCAATCAGTGGCAAGGTGTAGCTATTGGGTAGTCGATGTTCTTTGAAGTCTCTAATAGCAAGCGGAACGGCAAAAGCGAGAACAAGTGCAATTGGAATCAGAAGGACTAACTTAGCCATTCCAAAAAGCTAGTGAGATACCCGCCTAGTTGCTGCGGGCTCTCCACAGGCTAATCAAGCAGGTTGGTAACCAGTGCCGCAATCTCGCTTCGCTCGGAGCGGGTGAGAGTGATGTGGCTGAAAAGCTCTTGCCCCTTGAGGGTTTCAACAACCGATGCAATACCGTCGTGACGACCAACCCTTAGGTTGTCGCGCTGAGCGACGTCGTGAGTCAAAACCACTCGCGACTTCTGGCCAATTCTCGAAAGCATGGTCAGTAGCACATTGCGCTCCAATGACTGAGCTTCATCCACAATCACAAAGGTGTCGTGAAGTGAGCGGCCTCGGATGTGAGTAAGTGGCAAGACCTCGAGGATGCCGCGGTTCATGACCTCGTCAATGACCTCCTTGGAGACCAAAGCCCCCAGGGTGTCAAAGACTGCCTGAGCCCAAGGGTTCATCTTCTCAGCCTCGCTACCAGGCAGGAATCCAAGCTCCTGGCCACCAACTGCGTAGAGCGGTCGGAAAACCATAATCTTCTTGTGCTGGCGACGCTCTAGAACCGATTCAAGCCCTGCGCAAAGCGCCAATGCGCTCTTACCGGTTCCTGCCCGACCACCAAGGGAAACAATTCCAATTTCAGGGTCCAGCAGGGCATCTATTGCGAGACGCTGTTCAGCAGAACGACCGTGTAACCCGAAGATGTCTCTATCTCCGCGAACCAATCTCACAGTCTTGGATGCGGTCACACGACCCAGGGCACTGCCGCGCTCGGAGTGAATCACCAAGCCGGTGTTGATCGGCAGGTCCTTCGCATCCTTGTGCTTGATTTCCTCGGTGTCGTAGAGGTCTGCCATCTCATCGCCGGAGAGGTTTAGGTCTACTAGGCCGTCCCACTCTTCGCTGGCAAGTTCGTGTAGGTACTCCTCGGCTCGCATGCCAATCGCCGATGCCTTGACGCGCATTGGTAAGTCCTTGGATACGACGGTTACATCAAAGCCTTCACTCTTTAGGTTGGCAGCAACCGCCAAAATCCTGGAGTCGTTGTCCCCTAGCTGGAACCCTGTCGGCAAGATCGACTGATCGATGTGATTGAGCTCGACTCTGAGGGTTCCACCATCTCCGACCTCGACAGGAAAGTCGAGCCGCTCGTGCTTTTTGCGAAGGTCATCTAAAAAGCGCAGAGCTTTTCTTGCGAAGTAGCCGATCTCAAGATCGTTGCGCTTTTTTTCGAGTTCGTTAATAACCACAATCGGCAAAACAACTTCGTGCTCCGCGAATCTAAACATTGCCTTTGGATCAGAAAGTAGAACCGATGTGTCGATTACAAACGTTCTGATCGCCGTTGCCTTGCTGGTGGATTTTGCCTTGCCGCTCACCGCCTCAGGGGAAACAGTCTTGGAATTTGATGACTTTGACCTGGGGCTTGAGTTAGCTGGCACCGGTTCTCCTTCTATGGCGACCTGATGCGAATCTACGCCTGGGTTTTGCTCCAAGGCGGTCGTGACACGCCCAAACCTTTGAGCGTTATCAAGCTGTTTACCTAGCTACCAAAACGGCGGTGTCGACGCTGAAAATCTCTAAGTGCTCGAAGGAAATCTACCCTTCTAAAATCAGGCCAAAGTGCCTCTGCAAAGTAAAACTCACTGTTAGCGCTTTGCCACAGCAAAAAGCCACTCAAACGCTGCTCGCCAGAGGTGCGGATCAATAAATCTGGGTCTGGCTGCCCGCCGGTGTAAAGATGCTCAGTAATTAACTCAGGGGTTAAAAAGTCTGCAAGTTCATCGATTGTGGTGCCCTGGTCGGCATGCTTTTTCAGGATTGAACGCATGGCGTCTGCAATCTCTTTTCGACCACCGTATGCCACAGCAAGATTTACATGCGTGCCTGAGTTCTTGGCGGTTTTGTTCTCTACCTCTGCTAAACGTTGGGCAGCAGTATCCGGCAAGGTCGCTACATCCCCCACCACCTGAAGCTGCCAGCGGCCTTTGACGGCTAGTTCCTCTGCCAGGGACACAATAATCTCAATCAGGTCCTCAAGTTCCTCTGAGTGCCTGCCTTTTAGGTTGTCGGTTGACAACAGGTAGAGAGTTACGTGGTCGATACCGAGGTCAGAGCACCAACCTAAAAAGTCGATGATTTTCTTGGCACCAGCTTGGTGACCCTGGCCGGCCTTTTCTAGACCCTGCAGCGATGCCCAGCGCCGATTTCCATCAACCATGACGCCAATGTGTCGCGGCATATCCGCTGGGCGGAGTCTGTTCTCGATTTGCTTTTCATAAAAGCGATAGAGGAGTTTCTGCACGCCTAAAGGTTATTGCAACTTCCAAGGTGAATAGGTGGCTTAGGGTAGCAATATGAGTTTCGAGCCAGACCCATTACACGTTCCGCTTTCGGAGCTAAAGGGAGCGGTCCACCAAACTGAGCTAAAGCCAAGCTGGCGAGGCTGGATCCACACCGGGGTATTGCCGCTGGTCGTCGCAGCCGGGGTCGTGCTAATTGTTTTCTCCGATGGCTGGGTTGCTAAAACAGCGGCAGCTATCTACTTCGCGAGCTCGATCCTGCTATTTGGAAATTCTGCGCTTTACCACCGCTTCAATTGGCGACCAAGTATCAAAAAGCTTCTCAAGCGCATTGATCACGCCAACATCTTCTTGCTGATCGCCGGCACTTACACTCCACTGAGCGTCTCTGCGCTAAGCGCTGACGACGGCGGACTGCTGTTGGCCGCGGTTTGGATAATTGCGGTGTTTGGGGTCGGGTTCCGCGTTTTTTGGATCAACGCCCCGCGCTGGCTATATGTCCCTATCTACCTAGCCCTTGGTTGGGCCGCCGTGTTTTATATCGGCGACTTCTTTGAAGCCAACTGGGTAGTTATGGTGTTGGTCATAGCCGGTGGACTGATGTATTCGGTGGGAGCTGTGGTTTACGGTCTAAAGCGGCCAAACCCGATTCCAAAGCACTTTGGGTTCCACGAGATTTTCCACGCTTTGACCGTGGCGGCATTCTTCTGCCACTGGGTGGCAGCGCTGTTGGTTGGACTTAGTCCGATTGCTGGTTCGCTCGGTTCGGTTTAGCCGGAGGAGCTGGGCGCTCAGGCTTTGCAACCTCCATGTTCAAAAGCTCCTCGGCTGCTAGCTTCTGACGAATCTCGGAGCGGTAGCGTGTGCGTCGAACCCTACGGTTCATATCAAAAAACAATCCCACTGCGATCAGCGCTACTCCAAATGTGGCAATGAATCCGATCGTTCCCGGGGAGTTGTAGGTATCGTCAGGAACCGGAGTCGGGTTTGTAGTTACAGCTAGAAGTGCACTCAGCAAGAAGTCCATATCTCAAGTATCCCTCACCTGGCATAACCTAGAGGCATGGCAGCGCAAGAAAATGAACTGATGGCGAATCGCTATGGTCAAAAACCAAAGCTTTCGCGCAAGCGTTGGCTGTGGATTTCTGCGGCTGGTGTGGCATTTTTAGCGCTCGGATCGCTTGCGGCCGCAATGGCAAATTTCAACCCGGTCCAATCTAAGGACATTGGTTTTTCGGTCAAGGGTCCGACCCAAGTTGTTCTGGATTTTGAGATTTCAAAGCCAAGGGAAGCTACCGCCATTTGCACGCTCGAGTCTCTAAACGAGCAATTTGGGCAGGTGGGCTTCAAGGAAATAGAAATAGGACCGCAGCCAACCGACACCGTGAGGCTAAGCGTGAGCATAAACACCACCGAATTGGCAACTACAGCCTTGGTAGATGAGTGCCGTCTCAAGTAGTATTTTGCAATCGCCCAGAATTGGGCAATCCCCCGAAACCTCCAAGAAGTGAACTATGACTGATGCAATGCTGCTCACCCAGGCCGCCTATGACCGCCTGAAGGACGAGCTCACCCAGTTGATAACTGTTGGTCGCCACGACATCGCAAAGCGCATCCAGGACGCTCGTGAAGAGGGAGACCTCAAGGAAAACGGTGGCTATCACGCAGCCAAGGAGGAGCAGGGAAAGATCGAGGCACGCATCAACCGTCTCGAAGAAATTCTTGCCACATCCGAAATCGGCACCGCAGATGCCAGCGATGGGATTGTGAAGCAGGGCTTGATGATCAAGTGCAAGCTCAACGGTCGGCCAGCAGAGTTCTACCTTGGATCTCATGAGGCTTTTGAGGGATCCGAATTCGAAGTTCAGATCGAAGAGGGCGACCTCGACGTATACAGCCCGGATTCTCCAATTGGTCAGCAGGTATTGGGCAAGAAGGTCGGCGACCAGGTCAGTTACTCGGCTCCAAACGGCAAAGAGATCACCGTTGAAATTGTTGCTGTGGAGAACTTCGAGTTTTAGTCTTCGTGCAGCTTCGGGTTTAGCCCGGCTGCCTTGAGCGACTTCATAAGGTCTTTGCGGTGCTCTTTGCCACGGGTCTCAACGCTTAGGTTTAGCTCAACCTCAGAAATTTGTAGCCCATTGCCGTGTCTGGTGTGAAGCACCTCGACCACGTTGGCATGAGCGGCCGCGACTGCTTCAGCGGTTCGAACCAGCTGGCCTGGACGGTCTGGAAGCATCACTGAGATGTTTGTGTAGCGCTCGGATGCTGCAAGGCCGTGGCGAATTACTCGCTGCATCAAAAGTGGGTCGATGTTGCCACCGGACAGCACGATTGCGGTGGTGCCCTTGAGCTTTAGCTTTCCAGCCAGGACCGCTGCAACCCCGACTACGCCACCAGCTTCAACTACAAGCTTTGAACGCTCCAAAACGGCAAGCATCGCCTTCGCGATCTCATCCTCAGTAACTGTCACGATCTTGTCGATGTGCTCTACCACCAAATCGAAGGGGATCTTGCCTGGTTTCGCAACTGCGATTCCATCCGCGATGGTTGGCTGAATCTTGATCTCGGTTGGCTTACCTGCTTTTAGCGAACCTGGCCAGCTTGCCGCCGCCTCTGCTTGGACTGCAAACACCTTGATCTTGCGTCCAAGGGCTTGGGCCTTGAGCTTTGCTGCGGTTGCTACTCCGGCGGTAAGGCCGCCGCCGCCAAGGCAAACCAAGATGTTGTCTACCTCGGGTAGCTGCTCCATGATTTCAAGTGCAACGGTGCCCTGTCCGCGGATGATGTCCATGTCATCAAAGGGTGGGATAAAAACCGCACCGGTTTGGGTCGTAAATTCTTTAGCCGCCACTAGTGTCTCGTCGAAGATTGCTCCGGTTAGCACCACATTTGCCCCGTAGCCCAGGGTCGCCTCGTACTTTGGAAGTGATGCGCCGACCGGCATGAAGATTGTGGATTTCATGCCGAGCATCTTGGCTGCTAGCGCAACACCCTGGGCGTGATTGCCGGCGGATGCGGCAACTACTCCCCTGGCCTTTTCTTCGTCTGAGAGCTGGCTCATCATGTTGTAAGCACCGCGGAGCTTATAAGCGCCGGTGCGCTGCAGGTTCTCACACTTGAACCAAATTGGTGTTCCGGTGAGTTCTGATAGCCAATGGCTTTCCAAAACTGGAGTCTTTATCGCAATGGCGCGCACGTTCTCCAGGGCGTCGTAGAACTCATTCAAAGTTGGAAACTTGTTGCTAGCCATTGGTATACCTGCAATCTAAAGGTGTTTCAAAGTCTAGCGATTAGAACGAGGTGCCAATCTTGCTAAGTCGCTCAATGCGCTTTGGAATTGGCGGGTGAGTTGAGAAGGCACGCTCGACCAAGCCAGGCTTGATTGGGTCGTTTATATACATGTGCGCCATCGAGCTAGATGCTCGGCGCATTGGCCGGCCATACTCGCCAAGTTTCTGCAAAGCCGAGGCCAGACCCTCTGGGAAACGAGTGATCTGGGCACCGGTGGCATCCGCAAGGTACTCACGCTGCCTTGAAACAGCGGCGGAAACCAGTGGACCAATCAGTGCGGCGATAATCCAACCGACCACACCAACCAATATCAAAACGATCTGCAACTGACCCGCATCTCGGTTTCTACTTGACCCAGAGAACCAAGCCATGCGAATTGCAAAGTCAGCGAGGATACCGACCGCGGAAACCAAACCAAAGACAATTGTCGAAACCCTGATGTCGTAGTTTTTTACGTGACCAAGCTCGTGGGCCATAACGCCTTCAAGTTCTCGATCGTTCATGATGTCCATCAATCCGGTCGTTGCGGCAACAATCGCATTCTTTGGATCACGGCCGGTGGCAAAAGCATTTGGGGCCGAATCATTGATGATGTAGACCTTTGGCATTGGCATGCCCTGCGAGATCGATAGATTCTCGACCACTCGCCAAAGTCTTGGATTGTCAGATTTCTGTATTTGATGGGCACCGCTCATCGCTATTGCTAGCGAGCTTGCGGCGAAGTACTGAAACAGCGCGTAGCCGAAGACAAAGGCAATTATCCAAAGAGCGCTTGACCCATTGCCGCTGGCGGTTCCCCACCAAAAGGCAAGGCCACCCAAAAGCAGCACAAAGCCGCCGACGATAAATAACGTATTGCGCTTATTCGCGGCTATTGCCGAATACAAAGTGGCCTCTTAGAACTTGACCGTAGGAGGCTCTTGAATCGCAGCTGGATTCTCAACCTCAAAGAATTCACGAGAGGTAAAGCCAAGGGAACGGGCAAAGGCGTTGGTTGGGA
>NZ_CBCHRQ010000006.1:0-33083 GCF_965064355.1 Aquiluna sp. | reverse complement strand
CCTCTCGCAGCAGTCCCTCGTTGCGACGGTTCCCCTGCTTGGTTCTGTGCTGTGAGGTCAACACCCCGCGGTGCAGTTCGAGATACATCTCACCTCGCCAGACCGGAGCATTTGCATACTCGCTTCGAGCCTGGGAGAAAAACTCATCGGCCGTTCCCATGGACACCTTTGGCGAACCCTCGAGATCGCGGGTGCGGTAAGCCGCGGCAATCATTTCGCGGGTTGGTCCGCCGCCGCCATCGCCCCATCCAAATGGCACGAGCGAAATTGACGCTCTACCCTTTTCCGAGAAGTTCTTCTCAGCGTGAGCCAATTCTTCACCGGAGAGTTCAGAGATGTAGGTGTCTGCCGAGGGGAAGTGTGAGAAGACTCTTGTGCCATCGATGCCTTCCCACCAGAAGGTGTGGTGCGGCATGCGATTGACCTGGTTCCACGACATCTTCTGACTTAGAAAGGCACTAATGCCCGACTGGGTAACGATCTGCGGGAGCGAGCCTGAGTAACCAAAAGAATCTGGTAACCAGGCTTCGCGTGCGTGCATTGCAAAGTTCTCCTGAAAAAACTTTTGCCCGTAAACAAACTGTCTAACCATCGCTTCAGAGCCGGGCATGTTTCCGTCACACTCGACCCACATGCCGCCAACCGGTTTCCATTGACCACTCACCACGCGCTTCTTGATGCCTTCGAAAACGCTCGGGTAGTGATCTTTGATCCACTTGTAGTGCTGGGCAGAAGACGCCGAAAAGATGAAGTCGTCATGCTCATCCATCAGGCTGAGAACGTTGCTAAAGGTCCTGGCACACTTGCGAACAGTTTCTCGAATTGGCCATAACCACGCCGAGTCGATGTGCGCGTGACCGGTTGCGATAATGCGGTGACTCGAAGCGCTTGCCGGCGAACTCAGCACGGCGGTCAGTTTCCCTCTTGCCGCACTCGCAGAGCCAGAAACATCGCTCGGATTGATTGCATCGAGCATGTCCTCGATGGCACGGGTGATCAAATGTCTTCGGGTGCTGTCCTGTGGCAGGCTTACCATGAGACCGCGCAGGGTGAAGATGTCTTGAGCTAACTCCCAAACCTCGATATCTCTCCGCGCGATGTGTAGTTTCTTCAGCTCATAAAGCGGCTGCTCAGAAGCGGTATCCCAGTCGCCAAGAGTTGTCGGTTCAAAAGTGTATTCGCCGGCGACATCGGGGTTCGCTGCAACTTCGAGGTAGAACTCGACCTTTTTGTTGGCGTAGGACCAGGGCAACCAAGAGTTTTTTGGCGCTATGGCCTTAATCGGCTTGCCAGCTAGGTCGTAGGCCAGCGCTTCGGCCTGAAAGCCCGAGCGAGATGTGTTGTAGCCAAAATCGATCACGATTTCGGCGGCGAGTGAACCTTCTTGGTTAGCGCTCCAGCTTTCTGGAATCGAGCCCGAGACCTTCAACCAAATGGTCGACCAAGCTCGACCGAACCGCCAACCTAGGTCGACAGCCTCGTATTGCTGAGTGGTCGCCTCCGCGAATGGCACGGGTTCGCGCGGCGCCTGCCAAGCCGTTATCGAAAGCGCAATGTGATCGCGGTAAATCGCCGGCTGAATCTTGTCCTTGAAGAATCGATCCAGTCTCTCTTCAACGGCTTTGGTTCCCTGGTGCATTAGCCCTTTGCTCCCTTTGGTCGAATCTCCATGATCCAAGAATTCTTGCCGCCAGCTAGACCCGATAGCAAATCGGCGTTTAATAGCTTGCCAAGCGCGGTCGATGTGTTTTTGGTCTCTAGGTCGACCACCACATAGTGTCGGTTTTCATCCAGCTGTGTTGGTCTAAATTCAGCCGATGGCGTCGAGCTTTCTAGCTTCAGCGACATGACTAGATGCACCTCATCTTCACTGTTCAGGTTTGCGGTTAGCTGCCAGGCGGAGTGTCTCTCGCCTCTGTTTCCGCGCAACGGCGAATCGGTGAGTGAAACCAAATTGGCTGTTGGCAGAACCGGAGCTATGTGATCTCTAAAGATTTGCAAGTGATGTCCCAGGCGCTGATTGAGCCGGGCGGGCAACTTTGGCAGCGGATAACTGACTCCAAGACGATGGAACATAGCGGCTCGCATAATCACGTCGAAGGTTTCTACCTCGACATTCATCCAGTCGAGTTGCGATGGCCCGTAGTCGTTTCTCCACCAAGACCATGGCCAGTGGAGAATCGCAAGCGGTGGCAGCATGTGAGCCGAACCCCAGAGCACCTGCAGGTGATGCTCTGTGTAGTCGGGATCACTCAAGAAGAAACAGTGAACGTGTTTTGCAAGACCAAGATCGACTCTTAAGCCACCTGAGGAGCAGGCCTCAATCAGCAGCTGGGGAAAGTCGGCCCGAATTTGATCGAGCAGTTTGTAGAGACCCTCGTAGTGTCGCAACAGTCCATCCCCGGCACCGTGGCCGTGATCAGTTCGAGTGCAACCGAACCCAGGATCGATGTTGAAGTCCATCTTCAGCCAGCGCGCTTGCATTGCGGAGACCACGTTCTTAACCGCGTTGTAGGTTTGTGCCCAGCCCTCGGTCGAACCCAGGCAAACATAGCCAAGAAATCCTGGATCGCTTTTGTCTAGCGAAACTGTGCCTACCCGGTATGAAGGGTCTGGCCTAAGCCCGCTGTCATCACGAGCCATGGCTCCTGGGTTAGTTTTTCGCAACTCAGATTTAGCACCAACGGCCTCAAGTTCAATCCAAATCCCTGGCGACATACCCTTTTCCAAGATAGCCGCACCAAGTTTTTCTAGTCCGTCAGGAAATCTGGCGAGGTTGACGCTAGCCCAGTCACCGCGCAGGTCTGTCCAGTTGGTGTCTAACTTTGATTCACCAAACCAACCGGCATCAACCACAATCGCGTCGATTGCCATGTGCTGGGCAAGGGTTGCGTTCTCGATGATGACATCCTGGGTCACTTCAGCATCTTCATAGGGCCACCAGTGATTCCACTCAATAGGAATCGCATCGGTCAATTTAGTTCGCGGCAGCCAATTGTCGCGAATTGCTGCTTGCAAGTTTCGCTGAGCCAACTCTTTGCTCTGCGCTGCAGCAACAATCACACTCGGAGCCCTCAGAGTTTCTTCTGGCGCCAACAGTAAGTTTAGGTTCCAGGTTGAAATACCAGCACTGATGTGTGCGCCGGCTAGAACATCGATGTGCCAGTTTCCGCTCCAGGCCGGCGAAACTACAACGGTGTAGCCGTCAGACTCTCTGACGAAGTAAACGATCGGGCTCTCGCCATGCGAGGACCTTCCCGAGCGAACTCCGAAGAACGAGTCGTGCTGGGTTGTCACGGTCTTTGGTCGAAACTCATCACCCCAGGCAGATGCAAAAGACTCAACGCGCCACACCTCACCCTGTAGCGCTAGTGCAGCGCTGTCGAGCCTTGAAATAGATATCGGGGCTGAGCTTTTGTTTTTGGCCGTCAGCTTGAACTCCCAGACCGCCTGGTCCGAGAGTTGCACTGCCTGCCAGTCGAATTGCAAGCCTTGGGCCTCTAGGGTGGCAGATGCAGAAGAGTCTTTGCAATTCAGGCGAATTGAAGTTTTAAGGTCAATTTCTTGGCCAGCTAATGCGGCTCTAAAAGGTATGGAGCTGCTGATCGAATCTGAGCCGAGCAGAAGATTAAGTAAGTGCGACGCATCAGCCGAGGCTTGGAGTCGAAACTTCATCGTAAGGACACCCTTTCGTTCATAAACATCATACATTAGGTTTTTTTGGTCATAGAAAATTGATGTTTCCGAGGTCGATATCAGTCCCAATGGTATGATGATAAGCATTAATCGCTACTCGCTCTAACATGTAGCTATAGACGATGTCTAACTCTAAGGAGCCAATTTTGACTGCAGAAGCACCCAAGTTGCGAGCGGCGGTGGTTGGTCTCGGCATGGGAACAGCGCACATGAAGGCCTTTTATCAAAACCCGCAGACCGTTCTTGCCGCAATAGCCGGAAAAGAGTTGGACAGGTTGGCCGCACTTGCCAAAGAGTTCAACGTTGAAAAGACGGCAACTGATTGGCAAGAGCTGGTTGATGATCCAACCATAGACATAATCAGCATTGCCACGCCAAACGCTCTGCACCATCCGATTGCCGTCGCGGCCCTCAATGCTGGCAAGCACGTCTTCTGTGAAAAGCCGCTAGCGATAACCGCCGAGCAGGCCGAAGAAATGGTCGCAGCAGCAAAGGCAAACAATCGCATTCTTGAAGTTGCTTTCAACTATCGTCGCCGAGCCGACATAGGCATGGCTAGGGAATTAGTTGCGTCGGGCAAGCTCGGTCGCGTCTATCACTCAAGAATTAGTTGGAAGAGACGAGCAGGTATTCCTGGCTTGACGTCTTGGTTCACCTCGGCCAACCTGGCCGGTGGTGGTGCGGCCATCGACCTTGGCCCGCACATCATCGATTCACTTTTCTACATGTTGGGAGAGCCTCGAGTGGTTGCGGTCAGTGCGGTCACCTACGGTGAACTTGGCCGAGCCGGCTACGGCGCCATGGATAACTCAAACTACACGCAGGGCAGTGCGGGCGAGTTTCAGGTCGAAGACCTTTGTAGCGCGCTGCTGAGACTTGATAATGGATCATCGGTGGCACTAGAGATTACCTGGGCGTCTCACGCGGTTGACGATGAAGACATTTCATTCGAACTCTTAGGCGTTGATTCGGGACTAAGAATTTTCATTCCGAGATATGCAACAGAGAACACGTTGAGCCTGTTCGGCGACGAAAATGGAAAGCAATACACTCGCAAACCGAAGGTTTCGTCTACCGGCGAGGGACACCTGGCCGTTATTAACGAGTTCATTGAACACATCGCCTCAGGTGATTTTGTCTCGCATGCCGGTGATTACGCCCTTCACCGCACGGCCATTATTGACGCCATGTACAGATCGGCTAAAGCCGGGAAAGAGATAACTCTCTAATGACACTCAGAGTCACAATCTGGAACGAAAACATCCACGAGCAGCAGACCGACTCTGTGCCGGCAAAGATTTACCCGAATGGAATGCACGGCGCAATCAAGGCCCTTTTGGAAAACGAACTTGGCAGCGCTGTCGAAGTAGCGACCGCCACGCTAGACGAGCCCGAACACGGCCTAACCCAAGCGGTGCTCGACCGAACCGATGTTCTGATGTGGTGGGGCCATGAGGCACACCCGAGGGTTAGCGACGAGGTTGTGCAGCGCGTTTACGACGCCGTCTTAGGCGGCATGGGCTTGATTGTCTTGCACTCTGCGCACTATTCGAAAATCTTTAAGAAGCTAATGGGTACAACCTGTTCGCTCAGATGGCGCAGCTCTAAAGATCGCGAACTGGTCTGGAACGTCAACCCAAGCCACCCGATTACGCAGGGCCTTCCCGACCCGATTGTTATTCCGTTGCAAGAGATGTATGGCGAGTTCTTCGATATTCCAACCCCGGACGAGCTGATCTTCATCTCGAGCTTCACCGGCGGTGAAGTGTTTAGATCCGGCGCAACCTGGCGACGCGGACTGGGCAAGGTTTTCTACTTCTCACCTGGTGACCAGGATTATCCGGTCTACCACCAGAAGGAAATCGGAAAAGTTTTAGCAAACGGCGTTCTTTGGGCGAAGCCAATTGTTCGCTCCGAACCTATCGATGCAACTTTCCACCCGGATGGCTGGATCGAAAAGAACTAGCGGCTTAGGCCAACCTGCAGTCCTCGCATGATGTATTTCGATGCGAAGGTGAGTAGCAGCAGCGGAACGAGAGCGCTTATGAAAAGACCCGCTGAGGTTAGCGGCTGATCGCTAACGAAGCGCTTTCCGATTGATGCCAGTGTCGGTGTGAGCAGCTTCATCTGCGCGTCAGGAACCAGAATCAGCGCAAAGATCAGTTCGTTCCAAGTGCCAAGGAACTGCAGCACAGCCAAAGTCGCAATTCCCGAAGCTCCCATTGGCCCAACAATCGACCAGAGCGTTCTAAAGAAGCCGGCTCCATCAACTCTTGCTGCCTCAAGCAGCTCATCTGGGATGGCCCTGAAAGTGAGGGTGAGAAAGAAGATGGCAAACGGCAAACCGGTGGCGACATAAACCAGTATCAAGCCGGAATAGTTACCGACGATGCCCAATCGAGCGAGCACCAAGTAGATAGGAATAATTAGCACTGGACCTGGGAGCAGCATTACCGAGACGAAAGTCGCGGTGAAGAACTTGCTGCCAAAGACCGGAAGCTTGGCTAGGGCATACCCCGCCAAAGTCGCGAGAATCAGAATCACCGCAACAGCGCTCGTCGAAACAAAAAGGCTGTTCAAAAATGCGCGGCCGACACCGTATTCGTCCCAAAGTTCGATGTAGTTCGTTACTGTCCAGTCAACTGGCAGACCAAAAGGGTCGCGCTTATAGTCGACGTTGCTGCGCAGCGAGGTGACCACCACAAAGAACAGCGGGTAGATAATGGTCGCCGCAACCAAGCACATACCGATGAAAATGGGCCACCTGGCGCGCGGTGTAAGTCTTGAGCTGATCGAATCAGACATGCTAGTCGTCCTTTTGTAGCTTGAACACGCGGTTCTGCAGCAGTGTCAACAGACCGATAAAGAAGAAGAGCAGCACTGCTAGAGCAGCGCCCGAACCCAGGTTGTTGCTCGAGAAGGCTCGCAGGTAAACCAAGAAGTCGATTGTGGTTGTCTCATAGCCAGGGCCTCCAGCGGTTATCACAAAGACGAAACCAAACAGCGAGGCGAAGGTGTAAAGAATGTTGATGATGAATACGAAGCCGAGTACTTTTCGAATGTTCGGCAACGTGATCGACCAGAGCCTGCGCCACCAGCCCGCGCCGTCGATGGCCGCAGCTTCGAAGACTGCGGGGTTGATAGAAGTTAGACCGGCGAGAAGCAAGAGCGACTGGTAGCCAAAGCCCGACCAGACCAGAGCCAGAATGATGATTAAAATGCTGTAATTCGAGTCGATGAAGAACTGCATCGGCTCATTGCCAAACAATCCTAGAAACTGGTTCACAGCTCCGTCGTAGCCAAACGCATTTCTAAAGATCAGACCGATTACGGCCACCGATAAAACGTTTGGAAGAAAGAAAATTACTCGAAAAAACTTCCATCCCTTGAACTGCTCAAAAAGCAGAATAGAACAGACCAGTGCGGAAAAGATAACCAGCGGAACTGAAATCAAGAACTTGAAGTTGTTTAGAAAGACCTGGTGAACAATAGGGTCGCTGAAGATTGCGATGTAGTTGTCGAGGCCGCGCCAGTCGTATGTCAGGCCGTTGGTTTTCGTGAACGAAATGTAAAACGCAAACATTACCGGGAACGCCATAAACCCAGCCACGATTACGAAGCTGGGAAGTACCGCTAGGGTTCCGACTAACTTTGATTGCCTCATAATCCACTTCTTTGTGAATAGTGAGTCTGAAGGCTGGGAGAGTAAATCTCCCAGCCTTCAGACTTTGGTTCTAACTTACTACTTGCCAGTCTCTTGCTCGTAGGAAGCCTTGAGCTGTGCCACTGCATCAGCGGGCGTTATAGCACCGCTGAAGACACCGGCATTGACCCTGTAGAACAAGTCAATTGTTGCCTGTGGCATAACACTGTCGAAGGCAAAAGTGATGCCATCGGTTGACTGTGCTAGCTGCTCGAACTGCTCCTTGAGTCTTGGGTTCTTGATAAACGAAGAGTCTCCGTCCTTGTGGTTTGAACCCTGAGTCTGGTAGATCTCAACGAAGCGGTCCTGGTGCTCTGGGCGTGCAATGAACTTCAGGAACTCTGCTGCGAGTGCCTTGTTCTTGCTTGCCGAGGTGATTGATAGTGCGATCTCAGGACCACCCGAACCAATCTTCGAGAACTTGGCACCTTCTAGCGTTGGAATGAAGAATGACGTTACTGGACCGTCTTCACCAAACGCTTCGGTCATGCCGTTGTTCTCCCAGCTACCAACGAGGTAGTAACCAGCTTCACCAGCAACGAAGCCCTGACCACCGGCAGTTACCTGCGCGGCATCTGGGTTGTTGACTCCACTCTTACCCCAGTCGGCGAATGCCTGGTAGGCCTTCAACATTGCTGGGTCGTCAACTGGAATCTTGCCGCTGTACATGTCAGTGAAGGCAGTCTGACCTAGCTCGCCACCAACCATGTTCGAGATGAACCATGCGCCAGGGTAGCCCTCCAAGTTTCCGGTGTAGAAACCGTTCTTGTCGGTCTTGTCAGAGATCTGCTTTGCGTTTGCAACCAGAGCTTCCCAAGTCGCAGGCTTAACGCTTGGGTCAATGCCAGCTTCCTTTAGAACATCGGCGTTCTGGAAAACAACAAATAGGTTTCCAGCACCGTAGGTCATACCAAGAAGTCTTCCGTCAGAAGAAAAGCCTTCACGGTTGACGTACTGTCCAGCCATCGAGTCGAGCATGTCCTTCGGCAGCAGAGGATCTAGGTCTTCGAAGAAGTCAGCGAACGAAGTGGTTGGTCCACCTGCGTACTGAACTCGAATGTCAGGACCGGTTCCTGCAATTGCTGCAGCTTGGAACGCGGCAGCGTTAGAGGAGATGTCGCCACCTTGCTGAACGATGGTTACTGTGACGCCGGGGTTCGCTTCCTCGAACTCGACACCCATTTGGTTAAGGAATGCTTTGTCGGCGTATGGATCATCCGACGCGTCTTTTCCTAGAATTCCTGTGTCCCAAATGAGCAGTTCACCAGTTAGTGCTGCCGCTTCATCTGTTGGTGCTACCGGGTCAACAGTTGCTGCCGGGGCACAAGCTACAAGGCTGCCGGTGGTCAGCGCCAATGCTGCCAACACTCCAGCCAATTTACTTATTTTCATTCGCTTTCCTTTCATGGAGGTTTTGAACCACACGTGAAAACAGGAGGCCACCACGTGCTTCGTGAGGAAGGCAATTAATTCCTAAATTTGCCCGTCACACTTTTTAAATTCTTGGACCACATTTTCATTACATCATACGAACGGACCTTAATTGGAGGGTATTTGACGAAAAAAAGTCAAGAAACGGTAACGATTCGTCTTTAAGGTATGACGAATTGTTGTATTCTCTCAGAATGGCCTTGATAAGTTATTCAACTCGAGTCCCAAATGGAAGGCACAAATGAGAATCGATTCGGTCGAGTTCTTCTATGCGGCTATGCCCGAAGTGACACTCGAGGCCGACGGTAGCCAGGATGCGCTTCTCGTCCGGGTGAGCGGCGAGGACGGCAGCGTTGGCTGGGGTGAGTGTGAGGCATCACCGCTCACATCGATAGCTGCATTTGTGACCCCAAGATCGCACGGGGTTTGCCAGCCGGTTTCAGCAAGCGTTATCGGTGAGCGGGTTAGCGATCCCAAGGACATCCTGAGGCTCAGCCAATTGGTTGCCAGAAACAGCATGGATCTTCTGCAGGCCGCACACACCTGGTCGGGAGTCGAAATTGCTCTCTGGGACCTTCTCGGTCGAAAGCTAGAACAGCCGGTTTGGAAACTGCTCGGCTACCAGAGGAATTTTGCAAAGGTGCCCTACGCCTCAATGCTCATGGGTGACACACCGCAGTCAACACTCGAGCGCGCTCGCGATGCAAGGGCAAAAGGATACAGAGCGGTTAAGTTCGGTTGGGGAAACTACGGGACTGCAGATGTACAAGACGATGCAGATCACGTTGCCGCAGCCCGCGAGGGCCTTGGCCCAGATGCAGACCTGCTTATTGACGCGGGGCAAATATGGGGTGACAATGTCGAACTCGCAATCGCGAGAATTCCGGCGTTGCAAAAAGCCGGCGCTACCTGGCTCGAAGAACCTTTCTTTGCCCACGCATTCAAGGCTTATGCAGAGCTAGCCAAGGTATCTGGCGGCGTCGGTCTTGCAGGTGGAGAAGGCGCGCACACCGAACACATGGCCATGAACCTTATCGACTTCGGTTCAGTGAAATTCATTCAGGTTGATTCGGCGCGCATTGGCGGCATCGGCCCATCCAAGATTGTTGCCGAGCACGCTGTTCGGAATGATGCAACTTACGTGAATCACACCTTCACCTCTCACCTTGCTCTGTCGGCTTCGATGCAGGCCTTCGTTGGTCTCGAGAATCACAGGATTTGCGAATACCCGGTCGAACCAAAGTCGGTTGCCTGGGATCTCTCGATTGAACACATCGAGGTTGATGCCAACGGAGAAATCACGGCGCCAGATGCTCCGGGCTTAGGAATTCAGATCGACGAGCAAGCACTTCTGCCTTACCTTCGAGAAGTCGAGATCAAGATCGATGGCCAGCTTGCTTATGAGAGCACTGCCCTCGACACAGCGACTAGGGTAGGACACTAGCGCCCAACAAACCCGAGGTGAAGATGGACAATACCTACGAACCCCTCAGTGGTTCTCGGTCGTCTATCCGGGGACTTCAAAAGACAATCATCGAGAGCATCGGCAGAACCATAGTCGGCGGCAAGATTTTGCCCGGTGAGTTTTTGCCTACCGAACCCGAGCTTGGTGCCAACTACAACGTCAGCCGCACCTCGGTTCGAGAGGCCATGCGCGTGCTCTCGGCCAAGGGCTTGATTGAGATTCGCCAGAAGATTGGCACCCGGGTTCAAGAGCCTGAGCACTGGAACATTTTCGATTCCGACATTCTTCGTTGGCATCACGAAGAGGGGCGCGGCGACGCAGTGATGCTCGATTTGATTGAGCTTCGTCAGATTCTTGAGCCGGCCGCTGCGAAGCTGGCCGCTAACAGAGCAAACATGGATCAGCACCGCAGTTTGAAGTTGGCTATTCAGACCATGCAAGACCAACTGGACAGCCCCGAAGACTTTGCGAGGGCAGATCTTGATTTTCACCTTGCGGTTTATGAAGCAAGCCAGAACTCATTCCTACTGCAGTTCGGTTCGGTTGTGAGTGACTTTCTTAGACGCGTATTCATTATTCAGCAGCAGGCCGTTCGCGGTCGAGAGGCATTGGAGCTCGACGTCCAGTTACACAACGAAGTTTATGAAGCGATAAATCGCGGCGATGGCCAGTTGGCTGCCGACACAATGCTGACGGTTGTTTTAGAGGGAAAAAGTTCGCTTATCGAGGCTCTAAAGTCCGGCGCTAATTCAAACGACCTAAGCCGCCGAGGTGAGTGATGGCAACATCGGTGACTCTTCTCGTCGGTGATTTGCAGTTAGAAATCATTCCGCAAGAAGGCGCGGTGTTGGCCAACTTCCGAATCAACAAGGTGAGCTTCTTGGCGCAAACTCCCTGGGCCGATTCAGTTCAACCTTTGCCAGTGCCTGCTGCTGATGAACGCAGTTGGGTTGAAAACTGGTGCGGTGGTTGGCAGCTATGCGCACCAAACACCGGTTCAGCCACTGAGCAATCTGCAGAACCTGCATTTCACGGGGCGGCTTCGCAAGCTGACTGGGCTATCACAGAAGTGAACAACGACAGCTTGACTTTGAACTGGCTCGACAGCCGAGGCGAAATCGAATTGTCTCGCAGATGGAGCGTTTCAGCTGGGGTTGTCACCGCGGAAACTACCGCCACAAATCACTCGGCAAATCGCAAGGCGGTTGGCTTCGCAGAGCACCTAATCTTGGGCTCAGACTTTTTGCAACCGCTAAAAAACGGTGCCGTCGCGAATCTTAGTTTTTGCCCATCGGCCACCATCATCGAACTTGACTATTCCGGCGCGCCTCTGAAATCCACAGGCAAGCCATCGCAGCCCGCATCGCAGTTCACCCAGCTAACCATGCAACAACAGGCAAAGGTGTTTGCGCTTGCGAACTCAAAAAACAAGAGCATTTCGGTAGAAGTTGCCGGCTGGGTGGCAAGGATTGACTGGGAGGGTCTAAGCCACGCACTGATTTGGCAGGAGTTTGCCACGTCAACCGAGTCACCTTGGAACAATCAGGTTTATGCGCTTGGTATAGAGCCGACCAATATTGCACACGGGCTGGGAGCAAACGATTCGGTGGGGCCGTTTATGGCTGCGGGCGAAACTATTTCTTGGAAAACTTCCCTGCAGTTTTTTAGAAAGGTGGATGATTCACTTGAACCAGCAGCTTAGAACTCTAGTCACAGGGGTCGCTAGCGGAATCGGACGCAGCGTTGCAGAATCACTTCGTAATCGTGGCGACTTGGTTTTCGGTGTTGACAATCAAGCTGGTGGAAACTGGATGCAGGCAGACTTATCGGTGGCTCAAGAACGCGAACGAGTGGTTAGAGCAGCGCTTGAGGAACTCGGTGCAATCGATGTGCTCGTGAATGTTGCTGGCATCTATCGCCCAACTCCGTTCGGTGATTCCTCATTGAAAGATTGGCAGTCGGTCTGGGCTGTGAATCTAGAGGGACCGATTGACCTTATGTCGCAGGTTTTTGACTCGATGAAGTCGCAAGGTTTTGGCCGCGTTGTTAACATCACCAGCGTGCACGCCAGGTTCTCAAGACAAGATGCTCTCGCCTATGACGTTGGTAAGGCTGGGCTCGAAGCGGCAACGCGATCTTTTGCTTTGGCCGGCGCAGAGTTCGGCATCTTGACAAATGCGGTTGCGCCGGGTTTCGTGCGAACCCAGATGAGCCTTCTTGAAAACGGCATCGACGAGGCAGACACCGAAGCGTTTCGTAAACAATATGTCGAATCCGGAAGGCTTCCACTTGGACGAGCATCGACGCCCGAGGAGATTGCCGAATCGGTGTTGTGGCTGAGCGGTCGCACAAATACCTACATCACCGGCCAGACCATCACCATTGATGGCGGACTCACGGCAACCTTCTAGCCATGGCCAATCCGCAGACTCTTAGATCCCTTGAGGGTTTGGGTTTTGCCGAGTCGCTGCGTTGGCGAGGTGAAGAGCTTTGGTTCAGCGACATGTTCAGGGGACAGGTCATCGCCTGGAATCCGAATCTTGGTGCCACGGTGAAACTTACCCAGTCGCAGGGCGGGCCAGAGATGCCGGGCGGTCTTGGCTGGACGCCCGATGGGGATCTACTGGTTGTTGATTGCCTCAAGCGACAGGTCTTGAAGTTAGCTACCAAGGGTGAGCTCTCGGTGTTTGCCGACCTCTCGGGCTTTACCGAACACCCGCTTAACGATATGCACGTCGACACCGATGGAACCGCCTGGGTTGGCGGTTATGGCTTTGACCCCGAGACAGACGAGCCGGTTGCTTCGGCGCTGTATCGGGTTTCGCCAACTGGCGAGGTAAACCCAACCGCTGCCAGTTTTGTGTTTCCAAACGGGTGCGAACGACAAAGCGGCTTGCTGGCTGTTGCTGAAACTTTTGCAGACCGAATCAGCTTTATAGATGTCGATGGCCGGTTGGCCAAAACTTTCGCCTGCGAAACCGGTGCGGGGCCAGACGGTTTATCTATTGATGCCAACGGCAATCTTTTTGTTGCGATGGCCTTTAGAGCAGAGATCCGTAAATTTAGTTCGACTGGTGATTCTCAGTTGCTGGTAAAACTGCCGACAGAAGAAAATCACGCCGGCGGGCAAAAGGGAATCTTTGACTGTGCGGTTCGCTCAAGCGATTCGACCATAGCTTTCAGCAGTGCGTGTCTGGACGAAGACTACGCAATGGTGAACAACACCGGTTCGATCACTCTCGCTAGTCTTCGCTAGCTGCTGAATCTACCGAGAATGCTTCGTCAAAAGAGCGCTCTGGGCTTTTCCACATCAGGCTCTTGATAAAGCCAACAGCTTCGGCTGCGCCGTGAAGTCGATCCATTCCGGCGTCTTCCCACTCAACTGAGATCGGGCCGTTGTATCCAACTGTTCGAAGTGCTCTAAAGCTCGACTCCCAATCAACATCACCGCGACCGGTAGAAACGAATGACCATCCTCGCCTCGGGTCTGCCCAGTTCAAGTGTGAACCCATGCGGCCTCTGCGACCGTCGTTTCTGAACACCCGAGTGTCTTTGCAGTCAACGTGATAGATGCGGTCTGCAAAGTCGAGAATGAAGTTGACCGGGTCGATATCTTGCCAAATCATGTGGCTTGGATCCCAGTTCAGGCCGAATGCTTTTCTGTTGTCGATGGCATCCAGTGCGATGCGCGTGGTGTGGTAGTCGTAAGCAATCTCAGACGGGTGCACCTCTAGCGCGAAACGCACACCTTCCGAGTCGAAGACATCCATGATTGGGTTCCAACGCTTTGCAAAGTCTTCGTAGCCCTGGTCGATTGCCGACTGCGGTACCGGTGGAAACATAGCCACATACTGCCAAATCGATGAGCCGGTGAAACCAACCACGGTGTCGACTCCGAGCTTGCGGGCGGCGATCGCGGTGAGCTTCATTTCTTCGGCAGCACGCTGGCGCACACCCTCTTGGTCGCCGTCGCCCCAGACTGCCGGCCGCACAATACCGCGGTGGCGAAAGTCGATCGGGTTGTCACAAACAGCTTGACCGGTGAGGTGGTTTGAGATTGCCCAGGTCTGCAGTGAGTGTCGCTTTAGAACTTCTTGGCGCTGCTTTAGGTAGCTTGGGTCCTCGGCAACTCGCCACACGTCTAGGTGCTCGGCGCTGCAGGCAATCTCGAGCCCGTCATAACCCCATTTTGAGGCCAAGCCGGCAACCTCATCTAGGGTCAGGTCGGCCCACTGTCCGGTGAAAAGCGTTATCGGTTGGTTCACTGCAAGCCTCCAGCATCAACGGTGATTTAGAAAAACCTTAGCAAAACCCCAGGGCCTAGCCTGAGTGTCCGAGCCAGAGAGCGCCCTAGTTGAACTTCTCCGGGTCGAAAACTTTTCCGGGGTTCAGAATGTTGTTCGGGTCGAACACTTTCTTGATCTGCCATTGCAACTCGGTCTGGCTCTGACCCAACTCGTCAATCAGCCACTGTCGCTTCAGTAGCCCAACTCCGTGCTCGCCGGTTAGAGTTCCGCCCAATGAAATTGCCTTGCGAAAAATAGCATCGGCAGCTTCCCAGATGTGTTCCGGAACCTCTTCATCGTTGTAGACGAAATTGGGGTGAAGGTTGCCATCGCCGGCGTGGGCGACGGTCGGAATCTCAATGCCATACTGCGTCTCGATGTCGCGCACTGCTTGCAGCATTTCACCCAGTTTTGAAATTGGCACCGCGACATCTTCGATTAAGACTTTTCCTCTGGCTTCAAGTGCTGGCAACATGGCGCGCCTAAAACTAAGCAGTTCGTCGCCGCGTTCTTCGACCTGCACCTCAAGACCGAGGTCGCGCCAAACCTGCGCAATCTTCTCTGCCAAATGTGCTGCACCGGCACCATCGGTCTGCGCAATCAGCATGTTAAAGCTCTTCTCGAGCAGAACTCCCTCGAGATGCTCAGTTATGTAACGAGAGCAAGTCTCATCGATTAGCTCAAACACGCTCGGCTGAAGCCCGTATCTAATTGTTTCTTGAATCGCCCTTGCCGCAAGAGTTATGTCTGCCGCTTTTGCGCTCAGGGTTGTTACCGGATGCCCATCGACGGGCTTGAGTGAAACCTTGGCTTCGGTTATCACACCGAGGGTTCCTTCGCTACCAACTAGCAGACCAACCAGGTCGAAGCCGGTTACACCCTTAACTGTTTCGTGTCCAAGAGTCATAACCTCGCCATCGGCCATCACCACCGTGAGCTGCCTAACCGCTTCGCGCGTCACGCCATACTTTGCGCACAGCAGACCGCCGGCGTTGGTAGCGATGTTGCCGCCCACGGTAGACCAGATTCGGCTGGCCGGGTCAGGCGCAAACCAGAGCCCGAGCTTCTGCGCCGCCAGGTTCAGGTCTTGGTTGATTACACCGGCTTGCACCTGAGCCCAGCGGTTCTCGGTTGAGATCTCGATAATCTTGTTCATTTTCGCCAGCGACAGCACAATCTCACCCGCGCTGCCGATCGCTCCACCAGCCAGACCGCTCCCCGCACCCCTGGTCACAACCGGAGTTAGCGTCTGGTTGGCAATCTTCATAACGGCCACGACATCATCCGTGCTTGTGGCTTCGACAACGCAAATTGGGTCAAAGTCGCTGGTTTTCCCTGAGCGATCGGTTCTTGCTTCGGCAAGGTTCTTTTGGTCGGTGAGCACGGCATCGCCAAGGGCATCGATGAGTTGGCGCAGAACCACACCGGGTTCTTCGGGTCTACTGTTCACAGAGAATCCTTTGCGAAGTTATGCCAAGAATAATCGCTCGTCACCATGCTGCCAACCACGACATTGCGCGCTTTCGGCGTCAGCGTTAGGCTTTTTGCCCAGGCCATCAAACACCGATGCTGCGCGTCAGAGGGATAAACGATGAAACTAATGCGAGTTGGGCAACCAGGCAAAGAACGCCCGGCAGTTGCCATTGATGAGCACAACTACATCGACATCTCAGACCTAGTCGCTGACTTCGACGCTGAATTTTTTCAGAATGAAAAGTGGCTCGACATTCAGGCTGAGGTTGCAAATCGAATTGCGGCCAAAAACTTTCTAGAGGTCGCCGGCAACAGGGTCGGTGCGCCATTTGTTCGACCTCATCAAATCATCTGCATCGGATTGAACTACGCAGACCACGCAAAAGAGTCGGGCGCAGAGGTTCCTCCTGAGCCAATCATTTTCACAAAAGCGCCGAACACGCTCATCGGCCCAGACGATGATGTGATTATTCCGAAGGGGTCACTGAAGTGTGACTGGGAAGTCGAACTGGGAATTGTAATTGGCAAACAAGCGAAGTATTTGGCTAGCCCCGCCGCGGCGGAGTCGCACATCGCCGGATATGTTTTGGTCAACGATGTTAGCGAACGCGAATTTCAACTAGAACGTCAAGGACAGTGGTCCAAGGGAAAGAGTTGTGAAACTTTTAACCCAGCCGGGCCTTGGTTGGTAACTCGCGACGAGTTGAGTGACGTTTCAGATTTGAAGATGACACTAACCGTCAGCGGTCAGCTCAGACAGAACAGCTCGACAGCGCAAATGGTTTTCAAGCCAGATTTTCTCGTTTACTACCTGAGCCAATTTATGGTTCTAGAACCTGGTGACCTAATCAACACCGGAACTCCTCCTGGTGTTGGTCTTGGTCTCAAGCCACCGGTGTTCTTGCACGATGGTGATCTCATGGAGCTTGAGATTGAGGGTCTTGGTCGCCAAACTCAGCGCGCAGTTTCCTACCGCTCAAACTAGAGCCACCGGCTCAGTTACCGCCAAATGACTGCTGCTTGAACCAGCTGAAGGCCGCGATGCTCCACCCCTGAAGCAGCTGCGGGGGTTGGCAAATTCGATTCGAGGTGCCTAATTGGCCATCTCGCACGTCAATGATGAAGCGGCTGACCCCGCACTTTTCGCTGTCGTCTGAGCGAAACAGCTCGGGGTAAGCGCCCACGCCCTCGATTGCTCGGATCGATCGGTTTGCCACCAATCGAGCTTCGGCGTTAGCACCATGTCTGATTAGGCCCCTCGTTATCAGGGCGGCATCCATGGGCCAACTGCTGCCCGTGTGATAGCCACCCGGACGATATCTCGGGTTCGACCTACCCAGCGTGCGAATGCCGTATGGGCCGAGAATCTCTTCGTCGGTGACCGACTCAACAAGTTGCTTCACAAAACTCGCGTGTTCTTGTTTGGCAAGAATTTCAGAATCGAGCAGTCGCCATTGGTTGCTCGCAATGGCATCGAGCAGCGTGTGTTTTTGTTCAATCACTCCGAGCCCCAGGGCGAATCGGTCTGAAAGCCACCAGGAGTCAACCAAGCGCGAACGAACTTGCTGGGCCTTTGCAATTAAGTCGTTGGGGGTGTGGGCCCAGCTGTGAGTCGACATCTTTGACAAACGTGAAGCGGCCAGCAGAGCATCAAAAGTTTGACTAACTGTTTCAACCGAGACGGTTCCCGATTCAGCTGCAACTTTTCCATCGCTGGTTAGATAAGAGTCCCCCGAGTCTTTCCAGACCTGATTCAAGATTCCCCTCGAACTAGCGCGAGTGCTACGAACATAACCGTCACCCGATTGCAGCCGATTTAGCACCCAAGTCGCCGCAAACTCGGCCCGCTGAGCAAGTGATTGGTCGGCAATTTGTCTCTCGAGAATCGAAGGATCACGTTGCGCTACCTCGTCAAGCGCGATAATCCAGAGCAGGGTTGCATCTACCGATCCGTAGTAGGGAAACTTCCAACCACTCTCAGCAGCAATTCTTGCTGCCTGCGGATCCCCAGCCTCCCTGACTTCGTGGGGTATGCGACCGGGCTCCTCTTCGCTCACCGGGTCAGCTGTCTTGCCCTGATAGGCCGCAAGCGCACAAACGGTGTTGAGCTGCAGCTGCGCATTTTGCTGCCTCAAGAGCGAAGCGATGATGAGCGAGTCTCTGCCGAACAGACAGCGAAACAGGCCCTGGTCAGGGACATCGGCGTGATGCTCGAAAGTACCCGAGGCAAAAGGCACAATCCAGCCGGCGACCTCTCCGCTCGATAGCGCCAGTGCGGCCTCAATGGTTGGGCGGGAGCTCGGGTCGTATATGCGGTCATCAGTGTTTAGAATTTCTTCAGCCGCGAGAATCTCATCGCCAGCGAGCAGGTCGGCCTTAGGAATCATGCCCATGCCGCCTAACATCTTGTGCCTTGAAGTTCAAATTACTGCATAAGGTATGACTAATGAAAATTCTGCCGAAAACTTAGGAGTCAATGTCGATGCAGAAGGTGCATTCTGGGCAGTTTGAAGTCGCCAAAGTTGACGGCAAAGAATTGGGTGTGATTGCCCAGTCCTTCAGCCAGACCGGCTGGGCCAGCTGCACCGTAAGGTTGCTGAGAACCTTCAGTTGGGATGCCAAAGAGCGCGCGTTCGAAATCGTCGAATTCAAGCTCGAAGAAAAACACGAACTTATAGCTGTTTGCGGGCCCTACGCCACCGCCGACGCTGCAGCCTTCAACGTCGATGCAGAAATGGATGTTGGTTTTCCAGAGCGCGAGGACTATGACGGCGTGCTGTATCTGGTGCACGGACAGCCGGCAACCGCGAATGATAAATATCAAGACGCGGCCGGATGGATTGTTTTGGCGGGTAAAGGGCTCAACGGCGAAGACCGCTTCGTTGCGCTCGCCTTAGAGAAGAGCAATACCCAACTAGTGCACTTCAGTCTTGAAAATCAGCAGCTGAATATTTTGCTGATCTTGCCAAAACAGATTTACCCGATTGCAGCGTGCAGTGAGCTGATCGATTTGCCCCAGATTCAAATCAAGACTGGCCTCGGTGATATCGAGGTAGCTCACGCCGAACTTCGGTCCATGATTTTGCAAGCAATTCCAGCTCGGGCGAGAGATTATTCTGCGCCGCTAATTGTTGACACCTGGGGCTTCGGCACAAACGTCAATCAAGCATTAGTAGCTTCGGTTGCAAAAACCGCTAAGGAACTCGAACTTGAGGTTCTCACCATCGATAAGGGCTGGGAGAATATTGTGGGTGAGTGGCAACCAGGCCCGCACTTTGAAGACGGCATGCCTGGTCTTGCAGATATTACTTCGCGCAGCGGCACGCGGCTTGGGCTATGGGCCTCTCTCGGCAATACCGACCCGGCTTCGAGCGTTGCCCTGGCACATCCTGACTGGCTAGCAACCTGGCGGGGTAAGACGCAAGTTGTTTCACACCGAACCAGTTCGCTGTGCATGGGTCACGGCCCGGTAATCGATTACCTATCGGGGCAACTCGCTAATCTCGCGAACAACGGGCTCACCTGGTTGCTGCATGATTTTGAAACCATAAGTCGGTGCGACAGTGCGATACACGATCACCCACAGGGGCTCGGCGAAGACTGGGCAGTGCGTGGCTGGTATCGCCTGCTGTCTGAGTTTCGCTCCAGGTTTGAGAATGTTTGGCTAGAAAACTGTTGGAACGGCGGTCGACCACTAGATCTGCAAATGGTTGGGCACCACGACACAACAATCGGCGACGACTTTTGCGACGTGCGACACAACGCGGTTGCCAAAGTCGGCCTCGGCAAATACCTGCCAGCGCATTGGTGCTCGAGCTACATGTCTGACCAAAACTCGCTCACGCTGAAATCGCAACTCGCAATCTATGCCGTTGGCGGCCCTTGGATCCTGATGGGGGACATTCCAAACTGGTCTGCCGAAAAGCTTGCACTAGCCAAGCGGGTCATGAATGTTTATAGAGCCTGGCGACCATTGTTTCCAACTGGTTCGGTTCGCTGGGCTAGCCTTAGCGGCTGGCAGGCAGATTCGAGATGGAGAGCAGACCAAGAGGTCTTGCCAATTTCGTTTCTTCACGAATCGGGTAAAGAGTTGATGGCGTGCGTTGTCACCAACGCTCTTGAGCAGCGTGAGATTCGTTGGCATCCCGCATATAAAGGCGCCATGGTAATCACCAACGAGTTCACCGGTGAACGTCGCGACTATGACGAGAGCGAAATCGCAGCAGGAATTGCGATTTCCACCGATGTTGCCGAGGGTCACTTGTTTGCAGCCGTCCCAAAATCGACAGTTGAGGGCTGACTAACGGTCGGCTAGACTCAAAGCCACTAGACAACGCAAATCTTTATTTTTCCACCACGCGTTTGTAGCTCAACGGATAGAGCATCTGACTACGGATCAGAAGGTTGGGGGTTCGAGTCCCTCCAAGCGCACTAAACCCGAGAAGCCTTCACAACTTCTCGGGTTTTTCATTTTGTTGGCTGATTTCTCAAGGGTTTGAGGATTCGGAATTTCAGCAGATGAATCAGAATCTATGGCTCAACACCGAGCAGCGTGAAAAACACCATATTCATAGTGTGTGTTAGTTCTGTTTTGCCTGCTTCTTGATCGTACGAGTGATTTAAGTCAATGTAAAAATCGCCAAGGGGGGTGCCATCACTTTGGTAGGTGCCAAACATCTGCCACACTACGCTTCCAGACTCAATTCCTGGATCCATACCTAGAGATAAGACCTCAACGCATGTTTGCTGGGCCTGATCTTCATTTCCTGAAAGCAGAATTAGAGGAATATCTCCATCTGCTTGGCCATCCCTAAACTGATAGCTCCTAATACGTAGCCCAGTTGATCAGAATTCGAAAGGTTTGAAACGAATGTTTATTTATAGCTTTATTGTCGAGCGGTTAGTTCGCAAAACATTTCTTGCCGTGCAAAATCATGATTACGAATATGTGTTAGGTGGCCTGTCCTCTAAGAACCTCACCCATCGTTTTGCTGGTCCTAATTCACTGGGTGGTATTAGACATGACAAAGAGGCAATGCATCGGTGGTTTATGAGGGTGGGAACAGTTTTTCCGAATCTTGAATTCAACGTAACAAATGTCCTAGTCCACGGTGGGCCATGGAACACAACAGTATTTGCCCGCTGGGAAGCGACATGCACTCTTGAAAACGGAGAGCCCTACATAAATCCAGGTATCCACGTAATCAAATTGCGGTGGGGTAAAGCCTATGACTTTGATGTTTATGAAGATACTTTTGCTGTTACGGTCGGACTTGAAAAACAAGCAAAGTCAGGTATTACCGAAGCAAGTGCTGCCCAAATTGTGAGTTAGTCACTTCTTCTCTTCAGCGGGGAGCTTTAGAAGTGGGCGAAGCCAAACCAAAGCTGAGTTGAGAGACCCCACCGGGTTCACCTTCGTAAATAGATACAGTCCATAAAGTGCGAGCGCAACCCATGGCGCGAAGAGCGCTGTGGTCAAAGCGATAACTCCAAAGACGGTCAGTATCACACTGTAGGCCGAAGCCATTTTGTTTAATTCCTCACCGGTAAATGGCGAGTCACTTGTCACCGTGAGAGGTCGTTTTTTCATCGCAAGCAAGAAGATCAGTTGCAGCGGTCCTTCAATGAAGATAAGAATGCCAAAGTAAAAAACGGCCCATGACATGTTGGGGGTATTTATGTTTTCGCCCAGCAGTGCAGCTCCTGCTGGGACCAGCGCCGCAACCATGAATCCAAGTCCATGGTGCCAAACCATTAGTGCATGGGGTTTCCCAGCGAATTGTGAGTAGACGTGGTACTGATACCAAACCGCGTAGAGCACAAAGAAGCCCATTAGGAAGGAGAAGAAAATTGGCCATTCGTGCAACAGGGCACTATTCAAATCAGGCTCTTCCGAGATCTTCATGACAGCGCCGACCAGGTCTAGACCTAATAGCGTTAGGGCGATGGCATAAATCCCGTCACCCAGAGCGTCAATTCGAGAATGATCAATGTCGGGAAATTTCTTGGCCATACATCTCCTAATTTTGTGAGAAACACTAGCAGCGCGTTGTGCGATTGTTCTCCCAGCATCAGGAGTTTGCAGATTGTTCAAGTAATCGATTAATGGATTTGGCTTAGAAATCAGTGCCGCTGCTCCTGCGACCCGCCTGCATGTCACTTTGGTCCATGTGCTGCCAAAAACAACCATCAGAAGATTTGGGGCTTGAGTCCCTCCGAGCACACTAAACCCGAGAAGCCTTCACAACTTCTCGGGTTTTTTACTTTAAGTTGACCCATAGGGCTAGCTCGGTCGGGGGTTTCCACACATTCCTAATTGCATTTCCCCGCAGAAAAGGGAATTCTTTTGTTCGTAAAGCGAGAGGTTGTGTGGTGATGTTGCCAGAGACCAAGCTACGACTTTTTGTTGTCGAAGACCAACCCCTTTTCAAGGAGCTTTTGACAAGCTTTTTGAAGAATGTCCCTGACTTCGAGCTTGTCGGCAGTGCGTCAAGCGTTGAGCAAACAAAGCTAGCCGTGGACGATTTAAGGCCAGACGTTTTGATACTGGACATCGATTTACCAGACGGAAACGGCGTTGGACTGGCCGCCAGCCTCAGAAGGAAAGACCCAAATCTTGGGGTGCTTTTGCTATCTGACAAGGATCTTTTGGAATTGGTCCGCACCTTGCCCAGAGAAGTGCAACGCGGCATCAGCTACCTGGCAAAGTCTTCGGCAATCGATTTAGATCTTTTGACTTCGACAATCAGATCCACGGCAAAGGGCTACTCGGTCATAGATCCTCGCCTAACTCAGCGATTCGAGGCGAGACCTGGAACCGGGGTTGCCTCGCTCAACCCTCGTCAATTTGAGGTCTTAAGGCTCTTGGCCGCTGCAAAGTCCACTGAAGCCATCGCTAGTGAATTGGGGCTCGCGCCTAATTCTGTTGTAAACATCCTTACTTCTATATACGCCGCTCTCAATATCCCGGACGACGCAAATGCTCGCGTCTATTCGGCGCTTCAGTTTCTATCGGACACCGCAGATGCACCCATTTAGTCGCCTAGAGCTGTTGCTGAAGGAGCGGACCTTTGCCGAGCGTGCTTTCTCAGTCTCGACCTACCTCACGGTTGCGATTCCCGGTGGTTTCCTAGCGCTAGTTGCAGATCCAGCACGAGGGTCAGGCGCGTTCTTTAATTGGCTGGGCGTAGTGACAATCGCCTCGCTAGTAGCGGGAATCTTCTTCGTCCTGTTCGGGCGCCTAATCTTTTCAAAGTTGCAAGGTTGGGCAAGGGTTTCCGTGGGGCTTATCGGTTTCGCGCTGACAGGATCAATCAGGGGTGGACTACTAGGCGTTTTCGGTTTTCAATCAGGAGCGATAGACCAAATCAATTGGCAATTCCGACTCGGCGGCGGAGCGATAGTAGCCCTGGTCATGTTGCCACTGGCCGCCACCTTGATTAATGATTACAGCAATTTCAGAACCCGCCTCAGGGAGCTGGCAGCAAATCAACAGCACCTGGCTGAACTCACGACCAATGCCAAAACTGAGTTGCAAGCTAAGCGTTCACTTGTGCTTAGTGAGGTGAACGCACGACTTGGGGAAGTCATATCCGAAATTTCTCGCGAGATCGGTAAGGGTCGTTCTGCGGCTGCCTACAAAAAATTGGCCAGTAAGTTGCTCAATGCAGTGGAGACGGTAGTTCGACCGCTGAGTAAGGAACTTCTTGCTGAATCTTGGGAGTCGAAAACCGTAGGCGCCGAGCTCAGGCCATCGCGTCTCAACGTCAAGACCTGGTTTGTCTCGGTGACTTTGACACAGCCGTTTCGTCCGTTACCGGTAGCTCTGATTTGGAGCGCCATCGGAGCCTCCACAATCTCAGCGCTCCAACCCGGCTGGCCGGGTGTGCTTGCCTATCCACTGTTTGTCGGCAGTACTTGGGCGTTCCTGGCACTAGGTGAGCGTTACCTCGCTCCTCGTCTCAAATCACTAGCGCTAGGTTCTCGTGTAGCGGTAATCATGGCCTGGTATCTGATCGTGGCCATAATTCCAGCAGTCCTTAGCTGGCTACCACTGGCGAATCTTGAGCGACCAGGTTTTGAGGCGTTGGCACTGACGCTTTTAGTTCTAGACCCTGTTGCGACAATCCTGATCTGCGTAACCCTTGCGATGTTGGCAGGCCTAAAGAGTGAGCGCTTGAGAGTGCTCAACGAGAATCTTCTGGTCAACAAGCAATTGAGTTGGGAATTGGCTGCACTTAGCACACAGTTACGTGCCGTGCGCAAGGAGATTTCCAGAAGCATTCATTCAGACGTGCAGGCAGTTTTCATTGCGTGCGCAGTAAAGCTTCAGGCGGCAATTGATGCGGGGAAAGTGACGCCTGACTTGTTGCGAGAACTGGTCAGCAATTTGAATTCAATCGGAGAGCTAAACCCGGGAGAGAAGCCAACACCGAGCTTGGCGAGTGCTCTGGAGGAGTTCCAAACTTTTTGGGGGGACAGTGTCAGTTTCCAATTCAATTTGGAGGCTGAGGCCCAACGTGTAGTCGGTCTGAATCAGGTAGTTAGAGCAACTCTTATCGAGTTGTGTTCCGAAGCCGTGCTTAACGCTGTTAAGCACGGCAATGCGTCTCGTATCGAAATCTCACTAACGCTTGAGGGCGATGTCGTGCACCTGGTCGTAAAAAACAACGGCAAAGCCCTCGCCAAAAATTTGATCAAGGGTGGCGGCATGAGACTGGCGCGAGAAGTGTCGGTTGAATATGGCCTGATCAACCATTCCTCGGGTGTCCAATTCTCCTCAACCCTCCCGGTCTCAAAGCCCTAAATGTAAGGCAGGGGATTTACCCCAGAGCGGTGTGCTTTCACACTGGTGAGATTGAGCCATTGCGGTCGGCGTGAAATAGTCGACCTATGGGTTTGCACGGGCGAAATCTAGGTGAGACAGACGTATATCTCGTATTGAAGAATCTCGCGTGCCCGCAGCTTGCTAGGAGGCAGAGCCGGTGATGAATTCTCTAAATACCGTCCTTAAAACTGCTAGTGCCGTGACCATAAACAAGCTGCTTGCGGCTGTATCTGCCGCTTTTCTTGTAGTCATGGCACTCGTGCCACTTCCTGCCGTCAGTTCCCAAACCTGCGAAGCTCAAGTGGGAGCTATGGTTCTTTGCGACGACTCTGGGCAGATTAAAGCGAAGGCCCCCATCTCAAGTGCGGGAGTCATTGCCCAAACCATCACCATGGCCATAGACCCTACAAAGACTGCTCTGAATTCTGTAAATCAAATCGTCGCACCAAGTGGATGGACGGTTTTCTACTCTTCAAATGCGGGCAGCACCTGGAGCTCTAGCTCCCCCACCACATCAGCCGCCTGGGCAGCGGTAAATGCGATCAAGGCTCAAGGAACAGTTCAATCAGAGGGTGCCACCACCCAGGGTAAGCAAATTGCCACCGGTGCTGCCACTGCCGTCGCACCACCAAGCGGATCTTTCTCTGGAGTTGCAGGAAACGGAGACGGCTGGGATGTGATCTTCGATGACAACAATCACGTCTTTAACGTTTTCCATCATGATGGCCCGCAGCTTGCGGTCGACTGTCACACTCGAACGGGCGGTAGTTGCGGAACGGGCTGGCCTTTCTCGGTCGCGGGGTTTCACACTAATAGCCAGTCCACGGGATGGGTTGATGTAGTAAACGATCACTTCTGGTTCAACACCAATACCTCTGCAGCAAGCGGCTTTGTTTGTATTGACATTTCAAATTTCACCACTGGCCCTAGATGGTGTGGCGGGTCCACCTCGACCGCTTTTGTCCCGGCTTACAACGTGGGATATCCGTCCTACGATGCGACCTTGGGGTTCGCTGTTTCTGGAACCAAGCTCTTCACCATCAAGACCGGAACCGACAAGCTTTTGTGCGTAGATACCGCGCTTAACAATGGTGCGGGTGGAGTATGCGGAACCGGTTCCCTAGATGTACTGCCTGCCGTGACCACCAAGACAGCGTCTTGGGGAGAGGCCAACGTGCTGGAGCACGATGGCCGTGTTTTTGGAGTGATTGGAGAATACGTTTTCTGTGTTGATGCAGCGACATTCACCAACTGTGCCGGGTGGCCAAAAGTCCACAGCAGCTCGGTGCGCTTCTCGCACCTATTCAAATTGCCAAACTCGAGCGGGGAAATAGTTGCGATCTGTGCCATGATACGCGACATCTCAGGAGCGGCATCAAAATTCTGCTATTCATCAGATGGAACGTCCTATACCGCCTCCAGTGCTGTTAACCCTATTGCCGTTAGCTCTGTGTATGGGAAAAACCCAGAGACCTACCAAACTCGTATTTACTACGGTGATGGCAACTACGGAGCAGGTCGAATTTATTGCATTGACATCGCAACCAACACCTGGTGCCCAAACTGGGGTGCGTCTGGGCTTGGGGACCCAAACTACTCACTGACAATAGACCCATACAATCCGAACTGTGTCTGGACGAATGACGACTCGGATCGAATTCAAGCATGGGATGCGGTTACGGCGACAATTGGTTGTACGTCATTGCCTTCTGATGTGACTTTCGACGCTTCAGTCATCGTGCCCAGGCTCGGTTGCAACACCACAAATTCAGTAGCGGCTTGGACAAAGTTCAGCCTTACAGGACCGAGCTCCAGCAAGTACGCCTCAGCGACCCTAACTGTGATGACCGAAACCGGTCAGTCAATTCCGAACTGGTCAAACATCCCAATCACACAAGTCAACGGGCTACGCGAGATTGACTTGAGCTCCCTGACGCCAGCAGCCTCGGGGCAGCGACCCAAATTCATTGTGAAGTTTGTCAGCAGGACCGGCACATCGCCAGGAGATGACGCCAAAGCCACTGTTACGGCTGTTGGAGATTCTCCTGAGCTTTGCATTACCCCTCAAATGCTTTACCCATGTCCAATCACCCTTGGACCACTTACCGAACTACCCTCGGTCACCGCGGTCGTGGGAGCCGGTGGTTCGGCGACATTGACGGGCAACGCGTCCGAGGTATTTTCATCGGCAACGACCAGTATGTCGGTTACCACTCCGAGTCTCTCCACTTGTGCTTCGACGCTTTCCGGAACTGCGGTTGGCGGAGGATCCGGGCTACCCGTGCCGGGAGCAGCAGTCTCGCTGCTTGATAGTTCGGGTAATCCGGTCACTCAAAATGGCACTCCAGTTACCACGACCACTGCAGCAAATGGTACGTACTCCTTCGGAACGTTGGCCCTGGGAACCTATCGAGTGAAGTTTGCGGATATCGATGCCGATACCACCGCGATGAATTCGGCTGTGACATCTGGAGGCTCGGGCACCACCACAGCACAGAGCAACGCCGTGGTATCTAGCACCTCGAGGTTGGTTGCGAGCACCAATGGCGTTGTGAATGCGACCTATTCGCTTCCGCCGCAACCCATTTCAAGAACCATGGCCACCGGCGTTGGCCAAACGGTCTCATTCGACGTGTTTGCCGCATTCTCTGGGGCTGCGCTGCTCTCTGGCCAAACAAGTTCGGTGTCAGCCTCTACCGGTGGCAATTTCACCAGCACAAAGGGCAATACCAGATTGTGTAGCAACGTTGAGACAGCCCCTAGCTGTTCCGCAACCGCAATCACAATCGCCAATGAAGGTACATATCGAGTCAACACCAGTAGTGGTGTGATTACCTTTGATCCGCTTCCATCGTTCCTTGGCGCATCAACGCCAGTAAGGTACGTAATCTCTGACTCCGCCGCCAAAAAAGCGGCGGGAACTCTGAGTGCAAGAGTGCTGCCTGCACCTCAGGCTCAGCCCGATACTGCCACAGGACCCTGGAACACTCCAGTGAGCAGGTCGGCTATCGCAAATGACGGCGAGGGGATCAGCGGTTCCACGCTGAGATTGTGCTCTTCCGGGCAGGTGCCAAACAACTGCAACGCGACAACTCTGACGATTGCCAACCAGGGGACCTACTCCGTCTCCAGTGGAGTCATTACTTTCATACCGCTATCTTCCTTCTCGGGTGTGGCAACACCAGCCACCTACCAGGTGCAAGATGCCATTGGGCAGTATGCCTCAAGCACCTACACGCCTACGATTTCCTCGCCTCCACCACCAACTGCTTCTGCGCAAACCAAGACTCTGGCAGCGGGTTCAGGACAGACTGCCGCATTCACTTCGCTGGATAGATCAAATGGCCTGGCAAGGCCTGCCCAAGGCGGCCCAACCCTGTCCCCATCGGCAACCTGTTTTGTGAATGCCGGAAGCTGCAGCGCAAACGCGTTTGTAACTCCGAACGGAACCTTTACTCTCAACGGGTCGACGGGGGTTGTCACCTTCACTCCGAGCGGCACAACCTTCTCGGCCGTAAGTCAATCGGTTACATATCGAGTGACGGATCAATTTGGCCAGGTCGTTGAATCTACGTTGACAGTTTTGTTGCCAGTGCCACCTATTGCTGTCAATGACAGCTCAGCTGGATATCAAGACCAGAACCAAGTTCTCAATCCTTTGGCCAATGATCAAACATTCAATGGATTTACCAAATCACCAGCAACGCTCTACCTGTGTGGCCTGGCTCCAAGTGCGGAGTCCCCGCCATCTTGCACAAAAACTGCCATGACCATCTCGGGCCAAGGTGTCTATAGCGTCAACCAGACCACGGGTGCAGTGACCTTTGACCCAGAGCCAACCTTCATTGGCTCGGTCACTCCAGTCACCTATCAGTTTGCTGACTCGGCTGGTTCGATAGCTTCTGCATCCATCGCAATAGCGGTTAGCCCTGTTCCGGCGCCGGTTGTGCCCGGTCCGGTCTGTAGCGCTCCTCTGAATTGCGGGTCACCGGCAACATCCTCGGAAAGTATCGTGGTGAACCCAACAACCAGCCCGACGCCCATCGCAACTTCGGACTCCAAGACTGGAAAAATGGGCACCAGCGTCATGATCAACCCGCTCGCGAATGATCAAAAAGCCGGCGCTGATTTCGCACCGGCAACCCTTCGTTTGTGCAGCGAATCTTCCTGTGACCTCATGAACCTTGAGACCGAGCACGGCTCTTGGACCGTCCTTCCAAATGGGATGGTGGAATTCATGCCAAAGGCAGAATTTTACGGGCTAACATCAATCAGCTATTCAGTTCTTGATCTTTCTGGAAACTTTGTGAATGCAGTCATTTCGATTGTCATCGAAGGCCCAACAGGTGAGCTTGCAGATACCGGTGACACCAGGTCAGCGATGACACTTGCACTGGGTCTAGTGCTGCTTCTGGCCGGAGGAACACTGTTTAAGGTTGGGCGACGACGCGCTAGTTGAGAGGCTGCGCGAAACGTCAGTCGTTGCTAGATTCCTTCAGTTCTGGTGGAGGGGATTTAGAAAACGCTGCCAATTCCCCCCACCAAGCCCAACGCTTGGTTGAGTTCCATCTTGGCTCGCAAGTCGTCAGTGTTATTAGCTGTGGCACGGATGCTGCCAAGCCCTCAGGACTAGGAGCAAGCACCCACACCTCGTTGGTTTGAATCTTTTGGTTCTTGATGAGCGTGTAGGTGAAGTACCCAGCGGAGGTTTGGACGATAACCTCATCACCAGCGGCGAGCTTTTCAAATCGCGCAAATGGCTCTCCGTTGGTCGCACGATGACCAGCGATTGCAAAGTTCCCCACTTCGCCGGGTCCAGCCGAACTCTCGTAGTGCCCTATACCAATGGCCAAATCCCGCTCCGAGGTGCCCGAGATTAACGGAGTGCCCCAAACATCAGCTTTCAGCCTCGGTATGTAAACCAAGCCGATTGCTGAAAAAGTTGCCCCAGACTCTGCTTCAACGGGCACCGTGGCTGTCGCTGTCTCGCCACCCGATGGGTCCGCAAAAGATGCTGCAATCTCATCGCCCACTCGCTGGGCATCTTGATCAGCGCGAACATTGGACCAAATCGATTGATCGAAAGCCGAGCCAGCAACAACAACTCCTGCCAGCAGCAGCACCGCTCCTAGAGAGATCTGAGCTTTTTTAAGCATGCCAACAGCCTATATTCTTACCTGAACCGATCTGCTCGGTGTCAGCTCAAGTGTTTGGATGCAGGAACTAGATGAAAGCAAACCGCTGCGTCACGCTATGCACCTGGATGTTTCTGTAGCTAAAGCGCACGCCCAGAGCCGGGTAGATGCCGCGGTGAAGGCAGGCGGAGTTATTGTCGAAAGTTCTCAAGCGCCTTCGTATTGGGTTCTCGCAGATCGTTCTGGCAACAAGGTATGCGTCGTAGCTTGGCCTGACGGCGCAAAAAGCTAGCTTTCCAGAACCGCCATTGCGGCATTGTGGCCGCCGATGCCGCTAACCGCGCCACCGCGCACAGCGGTTGAACCACAGAAGTAAACACCGTCGTATCCGGAGTCGACGCCCCATCGTTTCGCTGGAGTATCGAGCACAGCGTCATCTTCGACAAAGGGCCAGCTCAAAGGTGCGTGGAAGATGTTGCCACCCGGAAGCCCAAGAGCATCTTCTAGATCCTGTGTGGTCTTTGTTTCGATGCATGGTTTTCCGTTTGCATCTACAAACAGCAGGTCTCGAACATCCTCGGCAAGAACCGAGTTGATGGATTCAATCGCCGCGTCTTCGAGCGCTTGGCGCATCTGGTTGTGATCACGACCGGCCAACAGTGAATGTGGAGTGTGCAGGGCAAAGACCGTCAGGGTTTGAGCTCCAGAGGCTCTGAGTTCAGGACCGAGGATGCTTGGGTCGGTGATTGAATGACAATAGATTTCGCAGGGTAGCGGGTTAGGTATTTCACCTTCGGAAGCCTGGTTGTAAGCAGTCTGCAGCTGCTCGAAAGTCTCATTGATGTGCAGTGTTCCTCCGAAGGCTGCAATCGGGTCGGTGCCTGCTTTGAGTTTTGGCAACCGCCTAAGCAGCATGTTCACCTTCACCTGAGCACCCTCGATGTTGTGCTTGTTGCCGTGACCAAGAAGGGCATCGAGGGTTGGCTTCGCGACGTTGGCAAGAATCACATTTGCAGTGATCGACTTCTCATTACCTTTTTCGATAAACCTGATCGTGTGTGGTTCACCCGCATTGATTGCGAGCACTTGGCAGTCTGGCTTGAGTTCTGCCCCAAGCGCTAAAGCTCGCTTGGCCATGGAGGTTGTCACCGAACCCATTCCTCCCACCGGGATGTTCCAATCGCCAGTCTCATTGCCAATCACGTGATACAAAAAGCACTTATTGGCCTGCAGGGATTCGTCCTGGTTGGAGGCGAAAGTTCCGATCACCGCATCAGTCATCACAACACCACGAACTAAGTCTGATTTAAAGGTCTTCTCGATGGTTTCGCCGATTGGACGCTCAAAGAAGTCCCTCCAAAGCTCTGGGCCAAGTAGGTCTGCGACCTCTTGCTCGGTGCGCAGTGGTTCCAGCACGGTTCCAAAAAGCTTTTGTGCGATGAGTTCGGTCTTGGCATAGAACTGGTTCCAAGTTTCAAAATCCGCTGCAGCGCCAACTGCCTCAAAAGATGCTTTGGTAGCGGCTGAATCTAACTTGTCAATCAGAAGGCCAGACTTGCCATCAAGTGTCGGGGTAAAAGATCCATAGCGCCGCGGCGCTAGTTCGACCTCGAGTCCAAGGTCTTCAATAATCTGCTTCGGCAGCAAACTGACTAGGTAGGAGTAGCTAGAGAGTCTGGCTTCAACACCTTCGAATGTTTTGGTTGAAACAGCCGCGCCACCAACCACATCATGTTGCTCCAGAACAACTACAGACTTGCCCGCCTTGGCGAGGTAAGCAGCAGCAACTAGGCCGTTGTGTCCGCCACCGACAATCGCAACATTGTAGTTTGCCTGGGTCATGGAGTCAGTTTATTGCTGGACGATAGGGAATCCTCTAGCGATGCTGGATGCTCTCCTAGACTTTCCACTAGTGCATGCCCGCCAGTTTTGTTGGAAGCAAGGAGTCTGAATGAGTGACCAGGGTTGGAAAGAGTTTCTTGCAGCTGACGATTTAGGAGACTGGGTCGTGCTGCATGGTGGACCTACCGCCGTCTTTCAGACCAAAACCCTTGCCGACGCAGCAAATTTGGCTCAAGCCATCGCACAGCTGCCAGGACTTGATGGCACACCTGCACACATGTCGATTGTCACCAAGAGTCTGACCATACGCCTGACCCGTGAAGTCTGGAACACTGAGGTAGAGCACATCGCTCTAGCGCGTGAAATCTCCAAGATTGCAAAGTCACTCGGTGCCGTGGCAGATCCAAGCAAGGTTCAAGAAGTGCAGTTTGCTATTGCAGCCAAACCAGATGCCATCGATGTCGGCTTTTGGCGAGCGGTTCTCGGGTACCAGCCAATGCTCGATGACGCCGGAATTGATCCAATTGGACTCAGCTCCAATGTTTGGATGCAAGACCTCGATGTCAACAAGCCTCTTCGCCATGCGATGCACATCGACGTCTCGGTTTCCAAAGAGCACGCCCAGAGTCGAGTGGACGCAGCGGTCAAAGCCGGTGGCACAATCGTTGAAAGCTCAGAAGCGCCATCCTGGTGGGTTCTCGCAGATCGCTCTGGAAACAAGGTTTGCGTCGTCGCGTGGCCTGATGGAGCAAAGGCCTCTAAGGGTTAATTCAACAAAAACTCAGGAATCTTTCGGGTTGGTATGAGAGTTTTACCTTTAGCAACACCTTGATCCGCTTGCGCGGCCTATGAGAGAAGCAAATATGAAAAAGCGCCGTTGGCCTTGGATCGTTGGAATTACCGCAGTTGTAGCAGCCGTGCTTGGCGGATTTGTCTTTAGCGGTCTGAACCAAGTCACCCAGTACGAGACCTATGAGGTCAAGCCGACCGAGGTCGTAAAGACCGTCTCTGCAAACGGACAGCTTGCTGAGTCGCAGCTTTTGGCATATGGACCCAGTGAAGAACCGGTTCTTGTTTCCGCCAATGGCTCTTCGGCATTGCCGGCGCAATTTGGGCTGAGCCTCGAGATTGAAGAGATTCAAGTAACGGCCGGCGATGCGGTCAAGGCCGATGATGTCTTGTTCTCCTACCTAAACCAAATGGGCCAAAGCGTTGAGGTTGTTGC
>NZ_CBCHRQ010000005.1:0-43988 GCF_965064355.1 Aquiluna sp. | reverse complement strand
TAAAGCTCGGCATAGCCTCGGACTGTCACAAGCGGGGTTCTTAGCTCATGACTGGCATCTGAAACAAAGCGCCTCATCTGCTCCAGGGTCTTGTCTTTGCCTTTCACTGCAGACTCGATCGAATCCAACATGCTGTTTAGGGCGTTGTTTAGTCTTCCGATTTCGGTCTTGTCATGACGGTTAATCAGGCGCGAAGAAAACTGTCCTGCCTTCACTGACTGTGCGGTTCTTTCGACCTCGCGAAGCGGCTTGAGTGCAGATGTAATGGTGAGCCAAATACTCATTCCTGAGAGCACAATAAGGAAGATTCCAAAGCGACCACCAATGCTGCCGTATTCACTAATGATCTGTCGGTTGGTATTGGTGGGGAGCGCAACAACTACAGATCCAGCGGCACGATTGAGCGGAAGCGCAACAATGCGCCAGGTCGTGTTTGGACCTCTTACGTTGTCAACCTCAACCTCGAATGGAATACCTTCGGTTGCTTTGACAACCTCAAGGGTGAAGGATGAGAAATTTGGCGTGATGCGTTGACTGCCAGCCGATGAAACCAAGCCGAGAAACTGCTTGCCGTCGGAATTCAGAATTGCGATGTAGTAGTCGCTGGGCAGTGATGGCAGAGTCAGATCTCCATTGGCGACTCGGCGATCAAGCAGAATGGGGTTCTCAGAAGCCAAAGTTGATGCGGTTGCAACCAACAGGGTGTCGGTGTTGCGCTGCAGATAGGTGCTTAAAAGTGCAACAGTTCCAGCGCTAGAGACAGTGAGCAGTAACCCAATCAAACCGACCGACAACGCGGTCAGTTTTGCTCTAAGGGATACTCGCTCCCATCCCGACAGAAACTTGTTCTTCAACTAGCTAACCTTTTGGACCCTTGAGCATGTAGCCGACGCCGCGCTTGGTAACGATAAGCGGCTCTGTGCTGACTGGGTCAAGTTTCTTTCGAAGATAAGAAACATAAGACTCGACAATGCCCATTTCGCCGTTGAAGTCATACTCCCAAACATGGTCCAAGATTTGAGCCTTAGTTAGCACGCGATTTGGATTGCTGGCAAGATAGCGAAGAAGCTGGTATTCGGTGGGGGAGAGCTCTACAACTTCGCCCTTTACGGTTACCTCGTGGGCATCCTCGTTCATCTCTAACTCGCCAACTCGGATCACGGAGTGACCATCGGAGTCTTTGCCGGTTCTGCGCATAATTGCGCTGATGCGAGCCACGATCTCATCGAGGCTAAATGGCTTGGTGACATAGTCATCGCCACCCACAGTCAAACCCGTCACCTTATCCTCAGTCTCATCGCGAGCGGTTAGGAACAGGATTGGGGTTTCGATGCCCATCGAGCGAATCTTCTTGGTGACACCAAATCCTGAAATGTCTGGAAGCATCACATCGAGCAGCACGATATCCGGCTGAGTGTCAATGATTTTGGCAATCGCATCGGTGCCATTTGGGGATGTGAGCACCTGGTGCCCAGCGAATCGAAGGCTTGCTGAAAGCAAGTCGCGAATGTTTGGTTCATCGTCAACTACAAGTACTTTTAGGCTCTCCATGACGCAAGCATGAACTAGTTAGCTGGAAGATTCCTGAGAATCATCTGGATGTCTAAATCTCGTCTGCATCCAAGATTTCATAGGAGTAGCCCTGCTCCGCCAAAAAGCGCTGACGATTCTGAGCGAAGTCCTGCTCAACGGTGTCTCGTGCCACCAGTGTGTAGAAAGATGCTGACCGGCCGTCGGCTTTGGGTCTGAGCAGTCGTCCGAGGCGCTGTGCCTCCTCCTGGCGGGAGCCAAAGGCACCAGAGATCTGGATCGCGACCGAAGCTTCTGGAAGGTCAATAGAAAAATTCGCAACCTTGGATACCACCAGGGCGGTTAGTTCGCCGCGGCGGAACTTTGCAAACAGCTGCTCGCGCTCATCGACCGGGGTCTCGCCGGTCAGTTTTGGAAGCCCCAAACCTTGTGATACCTCTTCGATCTGGTCGAGGTATTGCCCAATGATCAATGTCGGCTCGCCCTTGTGCTTGCGAAGCAGTTCTTTGATGATCGGCATTTTGGCTTCAGCGGTTGCGGCTATCCGGAATCGGGCATCTTGATCGGCTATCGCGTAGTCCATGCGAACCTCATCCGGCAAGCTAACTCTCACCTCGTAGCAGCTTGCTGGAGCGATGTAACCCTGGGCTTCTATGTCCTTCCAGGGTGCATCAAAGCGCTTTGGTCCGATTAGGGAAAAGACATCTGACTCGCGGCCATCCTCACGAACCAAAGTCGCGGTCAGTCCAAGTCGTCTTCTTGCCTGCAGATCCGCGGTCATCTTGAAAATAGGGGCTGGCAAAAGGTGCACCTCGTCATAGATGATCAATCCCCAGTCGCGGGCGTTTAGCAGTTCCAGGTGAGCGAACTCGCCTTTTCGCTTGGTCGTCAAAATTTGATAGGTGGCAATCGTCACCGGACCGATGTCTTTGGTCGACCCGGAGTACTCAGCAATGTCTTCTGCTTTGAGAGAAGTTCTTGTCAAAAGCTCATCTCGCCACTGTCTTGCAGAAACTGTGTTTGTTACCAAAATCAAAGTGTTGGTTTTTATCTCTGCCATGGTTGCAGCTCCAACCAAGGTCTTACCCGCCCCACAGGGCAGCACCACAACGCCAGAGCCACCAAGCTCAAACTTAGCCACCGCCTCTTTTTGGTAATCGCGCAGTTTCCAAAGGCTTTGATCTAGGGATATTTCAAAAGGTGTGCCAGGGGTGAAGCCGGCATTGTCCTCGGCTGGCCAGCCAAGTTTCAATAGCTCCTGTTTTAGCTGACCTCGAGCCCAGTCTTTGACGCGGTAGGCATTTTCTAATCTCTCATCTAATAGCTCAGAGATCTTTCGGTTGCTGGCAACCTCAATCAGGATCGAAGGGGTAGAACCGGTAAGGCGAAGACCTGTCTCATCGCGATCAATAACCAAATTGCCATAGCGATCGATGGTGGAGCGAATCTCTCGCTCAACACCTTCTGGAACCGGGTACTTGCTCCAGCGCTTGAGCGAATCGATGATGAATTCGGCATCGTGACCTGCGGCCCTGGCGTTCCATAGACCAAGTCGAGTGATGCGATAGGTGTGGATGTGCTCAGGTGCTCGCTCTAGCTCCGCAAAGATTGCGAGCTCGTGGCGAGCGTCCTTAGCTTGTGGATGATCTGTTTCGAGCAGGACAGTGCGGTCGGATTGCACAATCAGCGGCCCAAGAGACATCCTTAAAGCCTAACTGAGCCAGACGGCCTGAATCCTAGAAAGTGGCAAGGTGCGCTCCGCTTCCTTTTCCACATCTCTGCCGCGGAATCGGCCACCGGCAATACCAAGTGGAGTCATTTCAATCTCGACAATGCCCTCTGGCATATCCACCCGGACGCCAACCCGAAGCTTGTTCTTCAGGGCAAATTGCAGCTGTCTTAGGTGATCATCCGGGCTAGGCGCTAGGGCTTCAGCGCTAAGTAGCGACTTGGCTTGCAGTCCGAACAGATCAACGCTTTGCTCCTCAATGAAAACCTGAGCGAGCCTTGGAGCTACTACCTTGCCGTCTTCGCCAAGTTGAATAACCGGATACCCAGCGTCACGAAGGTTGAAGTAGATCAGGCTCGGGTTCAACCTTGAAACTAGGTGGTCATCCTCACCCTTGAGCATCAAAGCTGCCAGCCCATTCTCATTCAAAATCTGAGTGAGCAAAATAGGGTCGCTGGATTCCACGACCGACTCACCATCACCGGCCCGAACGGTTAGCTCGCCAAACTTCTTTTTGGCTTGGGCTAAAAGATATGTAACTGGCTGCGGCAGGTCGGAACCCGAGAGCGTGAGCAAAATTGTTTCAATTTCTTTTGCCGTTATGCCCATCTCCATGGCGTGCAGAATTGAATTTAGGGACAGTCGGAAACGGCAAGCAAGTCCAAGATCCTCAGATTGTGCAAGCAGGTCGATTTGCTTGTGAACCGCAGGAGCAAGTGGTCCCGGAGAGATGATGCTCAAATCACCCTGGATGATGATTCTGGAAACTGGCTTTGGAAACTGATCCCACACCAATTGCCCGGCATTAGCCAAATCGGCGCTCGCCGATTTGAATAAAACTGTTGGTTCGAAATCGGAGAGCAATCCCAGGATGTGTCCGTAGCGCAAAAGCTCCAGATCATTTTGGTCAAACAGCGGGTACTGCTGACTGATCATGGTTTCTAGTGACCCGGATGTAATAACCACTTCAGGTAGGTCCCAAACCTCGCTGGCCAAGCTGAACCAACGCTGGGCAGGGTCGGCGTCCAGCCACTGCAAACCCTTAATGGTGCAGACGTAGCGATTGTCGATGACATCAACCAATCCTGCTCGCCTGGCCAGCTGGAAGCGCAGCTGAAGCTGCGCGAGGTCCATCTTTAGGACCTGTGCCAAATCTTTAGCCTCTGCAGCCCGAAGCCCGGCCTTTACCGCTTCCAACCAATGGCGTTCGCAGGCAAAAAGAATCTCGGTAATGGCCAATTGAGTTTCGTAGTTTGCAAGTTCACTGCTTAGTAGCTCGTGCTTGACAGGCTTTAGCTTGATCGCCTGAAGCTCCTTGACTAGCTCAACCGCGGATTCAAATCCTGCAGTGTCCGATGCCAGATAAGTTGCCTGAAGCTTTGGGTTAGTGCCACCGGCTTTCAAGATAGCCAACGACTCGCTATCTAGAAGGCGAATGCGACGCTCCAGTTCGCGGCGTCCAACCATGGCGCGGGCAACGTCAAAAAGGTCACCTAGCGAGGCGGCGGAGTTTCCGAGTGGTCGAAGGACTGCCTTGAGCTCGCCTTCGCCCATCTCGCGAAGCGCACTTGCTATAAGCAGTAATTCAGACAATTAGCTCCGATTGTTTTTGCCCCTGCGGGCGATTGAGGTGATCAGCATGCCGATAATCAGCAAAAAGCCAACCGGAAAACCAATTAGTGGCAATTGCGCCATCAAGGCTGGAAGTTGGTCCACTCCTAGGGCGGTCAAAATCAGGGTTGCAGCCATCGAAACAATCGAAAGCGCAATCACCCCGATCGCCATATAGGCCAGGGTGACTTCAATTTGAGAACGCTTTGGAGAATCAGCCATCAGATAACTCTAACCTTTCAGATACACTTATCGCCGGTTAGTGGAAAGTAGGACGTATGCCAACCGGCAAAGTTAAATTCTTTGATGATGACAAGGGCTTCGGCTTCATCGCAGGCGATGATGGCACCGAAGTGTTTCTGCACATCTCGGCACTACCTGCCGGCACCTCAACCATTAAGCCTGGCTCAAGAGTCGAATACGGCATCGCCGATGGCCGCAAGGGCGCTCAGGCGCTCTCGGTGAGAGTCATTGAGGTTCCAACCATCACTCCAATGAACCGTAAGCCTGCCGAAGACCTAGCAATCATCACCGAGGACCTAATTCGTCTTTTGGATCAAATCGGTGGAAACCTAAAGCGCGGAAAGTACCCAGAGAACTCTCAGTCGAGCAAGGTAGCGCAGCTATTGCGCAAGGTTGCTGATGAGCTCGAAGGTTAATCCAACCGAGTTAGCCCTTCAAGCTCTGCGCGAAACCACTGAGCTTGGACTAATTGGCGAATTTGTTTCCGAATCGGAAATCGAAAAAAACGTAGTTGAAGTTCGCTTTGCCTGCACCCTCAAGCAATATCAGCACTGGCACTGGGTCGTTACCCTCACCCAACCAGACAAGCGCAATCCGCTAACGGTTTCTGAGATTAATCTCTTAGCGTCCGAGGACTCCCAGCTTGCTCCGCAGTGGGTGCCGTGGGCTGAGCGCCTGGCGGAATTTAGACGTCAGCTGCGCGCCGAAGGCAAGGCAAACACCGATGCCGAAGCAGATGCACTAATTGAGGGTATGCACTCAGGATTTACGAACCATGAACCAGGCCAGGATTCCAAGCAGGACTCCAACGATGGCGGTGTGAAGCCACCAGTCAAGACCCGCGTTCGTCAGCGCAGGGTAAAACGCAATGAGGACAATCAGGACCAGGACCCACAGTCCGGTTCCGACCAAGATAGCTAACCTGGTATTTACCTCGGCTGGCTTCGGTTCCGGGTGTCGATCCGAGAACTTTACGAATAGCTTCGCCATTAGATGCGCTCCAATACATAATCCAAACAATTAATCAGTGCTTGCACATCGCTTGGTTCAGTTGCGACGAAAGTCGCAACTCGAATCTGGTTTCTACCGAGTTTGCGATAGGGCTCAACATCGACAACGCCATTGCCACGCAAAGTCTTGGTAATCAAACTCGCATCGATCTTCTCGTCAAAGTCAATCGTTACTACAACTTGAGAGCGGTGGTCTGGGTTTACGACATATGCGGATGCAACGGATGTTTTTTCTGCCCAGTCATACAAAAGCTTCGAGCTTTGCTTGGTTCTGGCATCCGCCCACTTCAAGCCACCGTTTTGGTTGATCCACTTGATCTGGTCATTCAGTAAATACAGCGTTGCAATAGCTGGAGTGTTTAGAGTCTGGTTTAGTCGAGAGTTATCCAAAGCCGTTTTGACACTTAGGAATTCTGGAATGTAGCGATCGCTGGCGGCAATCTTCTCAACTCGTTCGATGGCAGCCGGTGACATCATCGCAAGCCATAGTCCGCCGTCAGAGGCAAAGTTCTTTTGCGGGGCAAAGTAGTAGACATCAGTCTCGGAAAGTTCAAAGTCAATACCACCGGCAGCGCTGGTGGCATCTGTGAGCATTAGCGCACCTTGGTCGGCACCCTGAACTCTTGTGACCGGGGTGACAACACCGGTTGAAGTTTCGTTGTGTGGGTAAACGTAGGAGTCAATTCCTGCTTCGGCGATAAGGGCTGCTCTTGAGCCTGGCTCGCTATTGACAACAGTCGGGGTCTTTAGCCAAGGGTTAGTTAGCGCGCTTGCGAACTTTGATCCAAACTCACCATGCACCAGTGCTTGGGCTTTGCTCTCAACAATGCTGAAAGCCGCCGCATCCCAAAATGCCGTCGATCCGCCGTTTCCGAGCACGACCTCATAACCCTCAGGGGACCTAAACAGATCACTCAAACCCGCGCGAATTTCACCAACCATATTCTTGATTGGCGCTTGGCGGTGGCTGGTGCCCATCAGCGCAGCACCTTCGATCAGAAAGTTGCTGAATTGTGCCGCTCTGGTGCGAGATGGTCCGCAGCCGAATCTTCCATCAATGGGTAGCAGTTCGCTTGGAATTTTGATCTCGGCCATGGGCAAAGTTTAGCTTTGATTTAGCATTAGTCTTGCTAAGCCAAAGGGGGCATCATGACGGATCTAATTGACACCACAGAGATGTACCTCAAGGCCATCTTGGAGCTTGAAGAAGACGGCATCACCCCAATGCGCGCCCGCATCGCGGAACGTCTTGACCACTCTGGGCCAACTGTTTCTCAAACCGTAGCTCGCATGGAGCGCGATGGTTTGTTGCGAGTCGGCGATGACCGGCAATTGGAATTCACCGAAGCCGGCCGGGTCACTGCGGTAGAGGTGATGCGCAAGCATCGACTAGCAGAGCGATTGCTTCTGGAAGTTATTGGTCTTGATTGGCACTTGGTCCACGAAGAGGCTTGCCGCTGGGAACACGTTATGAGTGAAGCGGTCGAGCGAAAGATTGCCCTCTTGCTTTCCGATGTAACTCATTCACCTTTCGGCATGCCAGTGCCAGGTCTTGAGCTTTTAGGACTTACCGCTGCTAACCCCAGGTCATGTAAACCAATCTCTTCAGTTGGTTCAGGAGAGTATGAACTGGTTCGAATTGGTGAACCGGTTCAGGTCGATCAAGACTTCTTGCTTCAGCTTTCCGAGCTTGGTTTAGTGCCCGGTGCCAAGGTGGTTGTCATGGTTGAAAAAACTGGCTGGTTACTGAGCGCAACCTCCAAAACTGAGGGATTGCTGTTAGATGAGCTGATTGCGTCTCATCTTTTCGTCGGCTAGCAGAACCTCGGTTATACTCTTGACGCGGAAGTTCCAATGAAGTTTCCGGAGGATTCCTTTTGACCCATCCAACCGCAGAGGTTCAGCTGGTATCTCGTAAAGAGATGCGTAAGCAGCAGGCCCAGCCCAAGCGCGTTCGTCGCAGCAGGAATGTTCGCACGCCTGTAACGATGATCGCGACAATTGGCCTGCTTGCCACTTCGGTTCTGCCTTCCTACGGTTTTGACCCGGAGACTACAGCCCTCAGCGGATTGACTCGCGACAACGGCCTGGTGCAATTCACCGCGGAATCCCAAGGACTTTCGGTTGCGACCGTGCGTGCTGTGGAGTTCTCGCGCGGCGACTACAAGCCTGCCGAAGCATCAGAATTTGAAGTCAAAACCTCCAGAAGCCGCGTCTACACAGGAATGCTCGCTGAGGATTACTGGGCCAAGCCACGTTTCAGCAACTTCAGTTCGGCACTTTTGATGAAGACCTCCGCCGAATTGGTAGGTGTTCCATACGTTTACGGTGGCGATACCCCGGCTGGCTTTGACTGCTCTGGCTACGTACTGTTTATCTACTCGCAGTTTGGCGTTCCACTGCCTCACAGTGTTTATCAGCAGTCAAAGCTGGGTAAGAAGATCGATATCGAGGATGCAGTTCCCGGTGACATCGTGGTTTTCAACGACTTCAGCCACAACGGAATCTACGCGGGTAACGGTAACTTCTATCACGCACCGCAGCCAGGTGACCGTGTGAAGCTAGCCCCAATCTTCACTCCTCGATTCCACATCATCCGACTGGTCGACATCAACAGTTAATCGATACCAAAACTTCATTTTTTGTTTCTGCGTTTCTCCGCTGTTTTTTACGTGTCAGTCGTAATCTTCCATCAAGTGTTGACTTGATTTTCGGGGAGGAGGTGCAAGATGCCTAATGGTTTGCTCTCCAAGCACGGCAATTGGATTCATCTGCACCAGCATCCCTGTATATCTAGTCGGGAAATTTCGCGCGTCGCATTTTGCGGCGCGTTTTTTATTTCCCGGCAGTCACACCGAAATCCCGCAGGCCGTGCGGGTGGTTTCGATAAAGGAGCAGTTAGTTGCGCACATTAGTCCTAAACGCAGGTTACGAACCGCTAGCCGTGGTGTCATTCAAGCGAGCGTTGATTTTGGTGTTGAACCAAAAGGCAACCATTCTCGCCGGAGCTGAGATGGGTAAAGTCCACAGCGCTGATCGCGAGTTCGAATTGCCGACCGTGATACTGCTGCAACGCTACGTGAGAATTCCAGGCTCTCGAAAGATACCGGTGTCTAGGCGAGGAGTCTTGAGAAGGGACAGTCACCGCTGCGGCTACTGCGGCAAGAGCGCAAACACTATTGACCACATTCTTCCTAAATCTCGCGGGGGAGCGGACAGCTGGGAGAACTTGGTTGCCTGCTGTCTACGTTGCAATAACAACAAGAGCGACAAGACTCCGGCAGAGATGGGCTGGGAACTCAAGATCACACCAAAGATGCCTAGCGGTTTGATTTGGACTGTTCGCGGAGTTGAAAAAGAAGACCCGCAGTGGGAGCCGTTTTTGGGGATGCAGCGCCAAGCTGCGTAAGTGGCCTCGATAGGAATCGAACCTACGACACACGGTTTAGGAAACCGTTGCTCTATCCACTGAGCTACGAAGCCAAAAAGCTACTACTAGGTTACTCGCAATTGCCAGTTGGATTTTGGCTTGATAACTGTTTATCCGGCCTACCGAGAGCCAACCGAGGATTAGAGAGTTTCACTCTTAGGATTTGCGCGTGGAAGCGCACGCTAGCATCCGCGCTTGGCGCGATGAACTTTCGGGAATTGGTGGAACCAACCCCTTAGTTTCGTTTGAGCTTTCCAGCTTCGGTCAGGTTGATCTTGCAAGATCCCACCCTGGAGGACTTGCTCAGCTAGTTACCTCAAGAAGCACAACGCTAAGCAACCTGGTTCGCGATGGAGTCGCCCAGGCCCGTGCACACAGCACTGTGCGGCGCATAAAACTCAAAGCGGCCAGAATTCAAGACAACTTCGGCATCGCGTCAATTTTCATTGCAGGTGGTTTGGTGCATGATCTCGACAGCGGTCAGAAGCTTCCAATTTTGCTTTGGCCGACGCATCTAATCTCTAAGGGCGAAGACTACGAAATTCGAATTGACCCAAGGCCCCAGATGAACCCGGCCGTTTCAAAATTGATCAGCTCGGTTAGAAAGAGTTTCAGCCCGAATGACCTCTTAGCAGTTTCGGTTGGGCAGGGCGATCTCATCCCGCTTTCGGTTTTGTCTTTGGTGTCTGAAATTTTGTCTGGCGAGAACGTCGAAGTCGACAAGCTACTGGTGCTTGGAAACTTCGTGCCGGATCTACTGATGACACAGTTGCAGGAATATTCGCTCCATGAGTCAGCCGTGAAGTTACTCACCGGCGATGACGAAGTGACACAACTTTCTTCGACGCAGGATGTGGTTCTGGTCGCAAACGCCGACAACTCGCAGCGTGAGGTGTTAGCCAGAGCCTTGGCGGGCAATTCGTTTGCGGTTGAAACCCTGCCCGGCTGTGGCTACCTGCAGACCGCAGTCAACCTAGTTGCAAATCTTGCCTACGCTTCAAAGCGCGCTCTGATTATCGGACCGAGGCAGCAAACCTTGGATGAGATGGGCGAGCGACTAGTTGCAGTTGGGCTTTCAGGTTTAGCAATCCGCGAGGCGCAGAGCTGGACCGATGCGGTGAGTGCAATTTCTCGCAATGAGAAAGCTCAACCGGTTGCACTTGCCGACGCTATGTCCTCCAAGAAGCAGGCAGAAGCTCAGATTGCAAAGTACTTCGAGTTGGTCGGGAATCCAGATCAAGAGTTAAATGTCAGTTTGATCGACGCCATGCGAGAGTTGGCAGCGCTTGCGGGCAAGCAAGTTCCTGCCGTAAACAACGCAAGAATTCGTACCGATCTTCTTCCTGGCCTTTCTGACCGAGTGCTACCCGCTCTTCGAAACGCCTATGAAATAGGAGTGTTTAGATACGGACCACAGGATTCACCGTGGTTCGCTGCTCGCTTTGAAAATCAGGTGGATTTGGATGCTGCACTCAGTGCCGTTAGGTCAATCTCCGGTGAGGAATTCCGAACTCTTCGCTACCAAATCAACAAATACCTAGCGGATCAAAATTTGGTTCAGTGCGAAAGCGTTGAACAGTGGGCCAGACAGCTGAGGTTGCTACTAGGCATCCGAGAAACATTGGATAAGTTCCTACCTTCAATTTACGATCGCTCTTTAGCCCAGATGATTGAGGCAACGGCACCCAGAACTGAACGAGGTCAACTTTCTGGTGCTCAACGTCGCAGATTCAAAAAGTTGGCCAAAGAATTTATTCGCCCGGGTGCATCAATTAGCAACCTCTATCTCTCGCTCCAGCTCGCTGAGCAGCAGCGCATTGGCTGGCTGGAGTTGAACCAAACCCAGGCTCCACCGACGGTTCCACTTGGTCTTAGCGATGTGCAGGAAAAGTACGAGCGAATTACCTCGGTGCTGGATCTATTGCAGCGACACCTCGACCCAAATCCAGATATCGAACTGCTTACTCGATTGAACCTAGATGCCCTTGAGGCGAAGGTAAATGACCTGGCGACAAAGACAGAGATGCTCGATCGACTGCTCGAGCGCGGGCCATTGGTGTCGGAGCTGGAACAGCTAGGTCTTGGATCTTTGGTTGTGGAGCTTTGCAAGCTACACCCAAGCCTTGAGCAGGTTGAAAGTGAATTTGAGTTGGCCTGGTGGCAGTCTGCCCTTGAGGCAATTGTGAATCGCAACCCCGCAATCTTGCAATTCTCAGCAGCTGAGATTGCAAAGCTGGAAACCGAATTCGAACGCTGCGCAACGCAACTTATCGAGCACGGCAACAATGAGGTCAAAGATCGCCTGAGCAACCGCTGGACGGCGGCCATTGCGAAGCACCCAGCTCAAGCCGACAAACTTCGCAATCTGCTTCGTGCTCGAGAGCTCACCCTTCGGTCGGGATACCTAGAAGCGGGTCCGCTCTGGAACGCGCTCGCAAGTGCCGTCTTACTATCGCCATTTCGCCTGCACGAAATTGCGAAGGATGAAAAATTTGACGTGGTCATTATTTTGGATGCCGCTTCCACCGCTATGGCAGAGGCACTTCCGGCGATAGCTCGCGCTAACCAGGTTGTTGTTTTTGGTGACCCAACTCTTGCCCTGGTTGAAGACTTTGACACGGTGGCAAGGGCAAACCAGGGTCGTGTGGCTCCTAAGCGCGAGTCCAGCTTTGAAGTCATTGCAAAGCGATTCGGGTCAATCTCGATAACCCACAGCTATCGCACCGAGGGTCAAGTTCTGGGCAGCTACCTAAACCAAAACTTCTATGGCGACCGATTGATTCTGGAGCCAGCCGCGGGTCAACTCTTTGGTTCTCACAACTTCGAGCACGTTCAAATCCTTAAGGGCGCAGTCGCGACCTCAACCATAGAAGGTGCTACCGAGTCGATGGACGCTGAGGTGGCCAAGGTTGTTGAGTTGGTGCTGAATCACGCTCGTTGGACCCCCGAGCAATCGCTGTGTGTAGTTACTGCATCGGCGTCCCACGCCGACCGAATTGAGCAGTCGGTCGCATTGGCTTTGAAGGATCAGGCAAACCTTGCAGAATTCTTTGACGCCCATGGTCGCGAAAGGTTCCAGGTTGCCACCATGAGCCAGTTCACCCACCAACTGGCAGATCGCGTGATCTTCTCGGTCGGTTTTGGCAGAACTCCAGAGGGTCGCATTTCCGGAACGCTTGGGGACTTCAATTCAGAATTTGCTTCCCACTGGATGGTGAACACGATTGTCTCTGCAAGAAAGCGACTGACCGTTGTATCTTGCTATAACTTCGAAGACTTTGCTGCCGGAAAGCTGCCGGATAATCAGCGTTGGCTAAAAGACCTAATAGCCCCAAGCTTCCTAAGCGATATTCGAAGTGGTGAGCCGGACCCACTTTTGGCAGACCTCGCCAGAAGATTGGAAAAAATTGGGTGCAACGTCGCACTGAACTTTGGAGACCGGATTGGACTTGCGGTTTCACTGGGCAATAAGGCAGCTGTGGTGGATGCTGACTGGGCGCTCAAGGGAGAGAACTGGGACGAAAAGCTTTGGCTGAGGCCAGGACTATTGCGTGCGATGGGCTGGACTTACATCCGCGTCCATGCGCTGGAGATTTTTGCCCAACCGCAAGAGGTTGCCAATCGAATCGCCAAGCAGCTAGGTCTTGATCTTGAGCGCAAGGCTCAACCACTTTTTGAAGACAAGGCTTTTGAGGACACCGGTCGAGCCTGGGGCGACCCTGATGACAATAACGACAATCGTCTAAACGACGAGCGCCCACCGCACTGGGGTTAGTCGCTACTTGGGCTAGAAGGCTGGGAGTCGGTTCGGTAAAAACCAGAACCCTTGAAGCTAACTCCAGGAGTGCTAAATTGCTTGCGCAGTTCACCCTTGCACTTTGGGCAGCTGGTCAAAGCAGCATCTGAGAAAGACTGTTGAATCTCAAATGCATGTTCACACTCTTTGCAGACGTATGAATAAGTTGGCATGTTTCCTCCGTGAAGATTTTAACCGATTGCGGATGCGCGAAAGTGGTGGATTGCTGTTGGCGTAACAGCACCGGTCACCCAAACATCGTGTTCTTCTGCTGGAACGGTCGGCAAAACCTCTGAGTCAAACACCACCGCGTAACGAGGAATGCCCGTAACTAAGCGGAGCGCTCGGTCGTAGTAGCCCATGCCCTTGCCAAGTCTGTTGCCGACGCCATCCACAGCGAGAGCTGGAACAAGGATTAGTTCACACTCGGAAATCTCTTGAGCATCGCCCTGCGGCTCCAAAATGCCATGGCTGCCCGACTCCAATTCGCCAGTTGCAAATACCAATTCTTTGCCTGAGATTCTTGGCAACAGCAAGGTCTTGCCCATGGCCACCACCCAGTTATTGAACTCCGCTACATCGGGCTCATTTGCAAGTGGCTGATAGCTCGCTACAACGTTGGCATTGAGCTCTAGGGCCAGACGCACCAGGTTGGCAGCAAGTCCCTCTGAGGACTGAGGTCGAGCCGCCAGGCAGCGCTGTCTGATCTCAGATTTGCTCTCAGGGGATTCCATAGAGGTAATCTTGCCAGCGTGAACCCATTTCGCCCAATCGCCCACGGAGCAATTGCGCTGCGCCTAGTCGGACGAAGAGATTACTGGCGCTTGCAGCACCTTTTGACCCAAGACCGCGATTGGCTAGAACCTTGGGAGGCAACCGCACCTGGGCTTAGAACCCTGGTGAATGCCCGCTGGATGATTTCCAGCCTGAGAGCGCAGGCCAAACGTGGCACCGGGTACGGGTTTGTGATTCTGAAAGATGGCTTGGTCGTCGGTCAACTCAATGTGGCCAATGTTCAGCACGGTTCAGTTTCTTCGGCAACCATCGGTTACTGGATCGCAAAATCCACCGCCGGGCAAAACATCATGCCAGCTGCCGTCGCACTAGCGATTGATTTTTTGATGGATGACATTGGCCTGCATCGAGTAGAAATCGATATCCGGCCCGAGAACCTAGCAAGCCTTCGGGTGGTCGAAAAATTAGGTTTGAGGCAAGAGGGACTAAAAGAACGTTTTATCCACATCGATGGCGCATGGCGTGATCACAAGATTTTTGCCATCACCTCGGAGGAAAGAATTGGCTCGATGTTGAACCGACTGGCGAACACGCGCGCTGAATAACGCCTTTTAGGAACGCCTACGCATATCTTGAAGATATGGAAAATTCGGTGGGCTTGGGCGGAATCACTTTTGTGGTTGCGGCCATTGTCTGGCTGGCGATTTTTGTCCCAGGATTTTCTAAGCGATCTGAACTCAAAGCTAACTCGAGCATCGTAAAGCGGGACGTAAAAGTTGCCCAGGCCAAGTTGCCGATGACATCGGATGAGAAGCTAAATCGCCTAGTCAACACCCAAAGATTTTTCTCAGTGTTATTTGCGATGTTCCTTATCGGCAGTATCTCTGCGGCCATAGCGGCAACAACAAATGCCGGCTGGTGGGCGCTTTCTGCAGCGATTGGAATTCTTGCGCTTTTGAGCATCTTGGTTTCAAGGGCGGCTTCGGTTCAGGCCGCATCTCTCGCTTCTAAACTTCACCGCACTCGCCAAGAGGTCCGAAAGAAAGCCTCTGCAAAGCGACCGCTTATTGAAAATCGCGATTGGGCACCAAACCCAATTCCTGCCCCGCTGAACCAACCAAAGGTTGGAGAGCTAGTAAACAACCTGGCAGATGTAGTTGAGATTCAACGCCCTGCAAATATTTTGCAAAGTAAAGAATTAGACGCGATACTCGCAAGACGCCGCGCAATCTAATTCTGGCGTTAAGCTAAAACGCAGTTATCCCTCAAACAAAGACAAATGGAGCGCGTAAAAACAATGGGACTATTAGACGACGTAAAGAGATTTTTTCAAAAGACTTCTGCGGTAACCGTAAAGGAAGCTGGCATTCTTGCAGACGAGGCCGGTAAGGCCGCGAACAAGGCAGCTGACGATGCACGTAAGGCCGGCACTAAGTTTGCTGCTGAGGCTCTATCAGAGGTAGAGAAGGCAGCCAAGGCTGTTGCAAAGGGTGCTTCTGCTGCAAAGAAGAAGACCACCACTGCAGCTAAGAAGCCAGCGGCTAGAAAGCCTGTAGCTAAGAAGCCTGTTGCTGCAAAGACCACCACTGCAGCTAAGAAGCCAGCTGCCAAGCCAGCTACTGCAAAGACCACCACTGCAGCAAAGAAGCCTGCTGCAAAGAAGCCAGCGGCTAGAAAGCCTGCAGCTAAGTAATTAGTTCAGAACGTATCCCACCGATTCGGTGAGGGTCGGGTGTTTGAAAACAAACCCCGTCTTCTCGAGTCGGTGGGATTTCATTTTCTGTGAGCAGAGCAAAAGTTCATCGGCTGCTTTGCCAATCAACAGCCTCATGGCAAATGCCGGAACTTTGATCAGCGTAGGTCGGTGAAGTTGACGCCCCAGCTCCTTGATGATCTGCTCACAAGTCGCAGGTTCAGGCGCGGTCAGGTTGTAGGCACCTGATGCGGTTTCGTTTTCGATGAGGTGAATGATGGCCCGGGCCTCGTCTTCAAGTGAGATCCAAGCCCACCACTGCCGACCTGAGCCAAGCGCTCCACCAATTCCGAGTTTGATAAGCGGCAAGAGTTTTCCCAGGGCACCGAGCTTCTTACTCATAACCATGGTTGTCCTAACCAGCACAACGCGCGTCCTCGCCAGCTTGGCTGACTCTTCCCACTGGTAGGCGAGATCGGCTAGAAATCCCTCTCCCTTAGGAGATGACTCGTCCAACCACTGATCCCCCTGGTCACCGTAGATGCCAGAGGCCGATCCCGATATCAAAACCTGTGGTGGATTAGGGCAGGCATTAATGGCGTCCACAAGGGTTTTGGTGGATTCGAGCCTGGAGGCGATTAATTCTTTTTCATACTTTTTGGTCCAAGGAATTTTGCCTGTGGTCGCGCCGGCCAGGTTTATAACGGCGTCGATATCTGAAAGAGCAGCTGGGTCCAGCGGGGCCACTCCTGGGCTCCAGGAAAGCTCCTCTTGAGAGCGTGCTGGGCGTCGCACCAGCCTCACAACTTGGTGGCCTTGGGCCTTTAGTTGCAGGTTTAATTCGGTGCCAATTAGGCCGGATGCTCCAGAAATCAGGACTTTCACTGAACTACCTCGCAATCTCGTATTAATACTTACAATTGGTGTCGGACGATTATTCCGCTGTCGCGGAATTGGAATGGGAATAATGCAGGTAGAGCTCTGGGTATGGGCCGTCACAATCGCCGTTCTAGGCGTTATTTTGGTCACAGACTTTGTTGTCCAGCTTCGCCGTCCTCACGAGCCCACCTTCCGCGAGTCTGCGATTCAGGTGAGCGTCTACATCTCGTTAGCCCTGCTATTCACCTTCGTTGTCGGTGGTGCTTGGGGTCCGCAGTACGCGGCGGAATACATAGCCGGCTGGGTCACCGAATACAGCTTGTCGGTGGACAACATCTTCGTCTTTTTGATCATCTTCACTCAGTTCGCTGTGCCAAAGCGCCTGCGTAGCCAGGTGCTACTGATTGGTATCGCGATTGCGCTGATTCTTCGCTTCATCTTCATCATTCTTGGTGCTGCGTTTATCGAGCGTTTTAGCTGGGCGTTCTACGTCTTTGGCGCTTTCTTGATCTTTACCGCCATCAAGCTGGTCATCGAAACCTTCCACAAGGGCGAAAAAGGCAACAACGAACCCGGTGGAATGACCAAGTTTGTTTCTAAATTCATTCCAACTACCACCGAGTATCACGACGACAAGTACCGCATCAAGCAAAATGGCAAGTGGGTATACACCCCGCTTTTGTTAGTCATGATCTCAATCGGATTTACCGACATCCTGTTTGCACTTGATTCGATCCCGGCGGTATACGGACTTACCAATGAGCCATACATCGTGTTTGTGGCAAACGCCTTTGCGCTTTTGGGACTGCGCCAGCTCTACTTCTTGCTTGGTGGCCTAATGGAGCGCTTGAAGTACCTATCAATCGGTCTAAGCATCATCTTGGCTTGGATTGGTGTGAAGTTGGTTGTGCACGCTCTTCACAAGAACGAGCTGCCATTTATCAACGGAGGCAAGCACGTTGAGATCATTCCTGAGATTTCCACCGAGCTATCGCTCGCGGTCATCATCATCACCCTGGTGATCACAACCATTTGGTCGCTTGCCGTAACGGGCAAAAACGCTAAGAAGAAGTCCTAGCGCTAATTCTTTGTGCCTCTGGTAATCAGAAGCGATGCGATCAGCGTGAAAACGCTGAAGACCACTGAAACCAGTAGCGCGGCTATTGGGTCGACGATATCAATCGCAATGCCTGCTAGAGCGCTTCCGGCGGAGAATCCAACCAGCTGACCCGCGGTAGTCCAACCGTAAGCCTCAACGGTCTCGCTCCAAGAGGTGCCAGTGGCAATCATTAGCGCGAGCGTTCCAAGCGCTGGTGCAACCCCAAGCCCGGCGATAAACAGGCTAACTGCTGCCCAGACTGGATTTTCCGGTGCAATCAAAAAGGCTGAATAACCAACCAGGGAAATCACTATGAACACGGTAAGTGCGTGTGGACCTTTGAACCTTGGAGCAATTAGCAAACCACCAAAGATCGAACCCAGTGAGAAGACCGCAAACATCAAGCCAGCCAGAGTCTTGCCAAACAACGCTACCGACCCAACCTCGACGCCAGCAAAGGAGCCGACAAACAACAGTCCCAGCACTGTCACAGCGGCAACCCTTGGGTTTCGCAGTGCTTTACCGAGGGCATTCGTATTCTTTGGGATCTTGACCGAGCCAACGGACTTATTCAGCAGGAACCAGATCGTGCCGAAAACTTGAATCAAAGCGACGGTGAAGAGCATTGGTACGTTGCCAAAGCTTGCTGCCACCAAGGTTGCGACCAGCGGTCCAAGCACCCAAATGATCTCCTGGGCTGTGGCATCAAGTGAGTAAAGCGCTGGCATCAACTTCTTTGGTGTCACCTGCGGGTAAATAGATCTTGCCGCTGGCTGGATAGGCGGGGATGCAAGGCCAACGAGAAACGAAAGTGCAACTAACCAAAGCGCTTCCGGAGGGACAAATGCCAAGCTAATCAGCGCAGCGACCGAGGTCGATGTGCTGATGATGATCACTCTTCGCATTCCAAAATCTGCCATCCACCTTGCCAACAGCGGGCCGGAGATGCTTGCGCCAATGGTCTCAGCACCCAGGGCAATTCCAGCAATTGCGTAAGAGCCGGTTATGGCTTGAATGTGAATCACAAATGCGATGCTGAGCATCCCGAATGGGAACCGTGCGAATAATTGCGAAATCAAAACCGCAATTGCTTCAGGAGCCGCTTTTAGCGCGGAAATACCCAGGGCCACTTAATCACCTAAATCCAAGAAGGCAGCCACATTTGTATTCGCCAGTACCAGTAGGGGACCGGCAATCCCATCCAAAGGGATGCGAAGAATGCTGCCAGCACCAAAGTTACCACTACGAAGAGAGTTATCGCCCATTCGCGTTCCGCAGCCCTTCTCAGCACCACGCCTTTGCGCCAGAAACTGTGCAGGGCAAAACTGAGCGCCAATAGCAAAAACGGCGTGAAGACCACCGCATAGAACTGGAAGGTGGTGCGGCTGAGGTAGATCAGCCAAGGAGCCCAACCTGCAAGGAAAGCAATAAAGATCGCCCCTGCGGCAATATCCGCCCTTTTCACAAAGCGCACGCCCACCCAAATCATGGCCAGTACGGCAGTGAGCCAAATCAGTGGGTGCGGCAGTGGTGTAATGGCGATGCTGCAGCTTTCTAGCAGGCCGCAGTTCTCCCCAGTGAAGCTATCGAAGTAGAAAGCAGTGGGTCGAATATTCAAAAGCCACTGCAGTGCATTAGCGGCGTATGGGTGCTCCGCACTTAGGCCGGTGTGAAAGCTGTAGGCATTGGTGTGGTAATCCCATAGTGCGATAAGCCAGTTTTCATTTGCCTCTCGGCCCCATCCGCCTTGGCTCAAAATCCAACCGGACCAGCTAGCGATATAAGTGCCTATAGCTATAACCAGCATGGAAATTGCATTCAGGGCGGCTTGCAACACCGCCGGCATTACCTTGAGTCCCAGTCGTTGTCTTGAAATCCAGTCAGCGATAAAGCTGTAGATCCCAAAGGCGGCGAGGAAATAAAGCCCAGACCATTTCACCGAGCAAGCCACCCCCAGCGTCAGTGCCATTGCCCAAAGCCAAGGTCTTGGAGAAAAACCAAAGTCCCGCTTCATTAGCGCGGCTTGATTCAATCTTCGAGAGACGGCCGCCCGGTCTCGAAGCAAGAAATAGAAAGCCAGCAGGACGAAAAACGCCAAGATTCCATCGAGGATTGAAGTCCTGGACATCACAATCGATTGACCCTCGATTGCTAAGAACAATCCCGTAAGGGCAGCAAAGACTCGATTGCCGATCAATAGCCTTGCCGCAGCGATAATCAATGGAATCGCGAGGGTGCCTAGCAAGGCAACTGAGAATCTCCAGCCAAAACTCGAATCTGCTCCAAATAGCTGCATGCCCAGCCAAATGATCCATTTACCCACCGGCGGGTGAACGACATAAGCACCATCTTGCAGATAGCCGGATACATCGCCAGATTCAAAGGCGCCATTCGCGCCATCTGGCCACTGCTTTTCATGCCCAAAAAGACCGAGGGTGTAAGCGTCTTTGACGTAGTAGGTCTCATCGAAAACCAAAAGCTGCGGGTTTGCCAGGTTTCCAAATCTCAGCAACGCCCCCAGCGCGGTAATCAGCAGGGTGCTGATCGGATAAAACCAACGGCTAGCAGCTGCACGTTTGGTTAAGGTAAGCAGCCCGTAAATCACCCTTAGATGCTAGTTTGCTTAGCGTGTTGATTCTTGCTGCCACCCCAATCGGTAATCTCTCCGACGCATCCCAGCGTCTGAAGAATGTGCTGACAACCAGCGAACACATCGCAGCCGAGGACACCAGAACCCTCAAGCAGTTGGCCTCCGGACTTGGAATCCGGCTGCACGCCAGGCTCTACAGCCTTCACGAACACAGTGACCTTGAGCGAACTGCGCTTTTGGTTGAGGTTGCCAGAGATCACGATCTATTGGTGGTCTCTGATGCCGGAATGCCTACGATTTCTGACCCCGGCTACCAATTGGTTCGCGATTGCGCTCAGGCCGGAATCGAGATCATCGCAATCCCGGGACCATCTGCAGTTATCTCGGCGCTCGCTGTCTCCGGGTTGCCAACCGACCGATTTAGCTTCGAGGGATTTCTTCCTAGAAAGCAAGGCGAGCGCGTCAGGGTATTTACCAGCCTCAAAGATGAAGCTCGCACGATGGTGTTTTTTGAAGCCCCGCATCGAATTCACGAGTCACTGGTGGATGCGGCATCGGTGTTTGGGGAAGAGCGTCTCGGAACAGTTTCACGAGAGCTCACAAAGAAGTTCGAGCACACTGAGCGCGGAACTCTCGCCGATCTAATTACCTGGGCTGCCGGCTCACCCAAAGGTGAAATGGTTTTGATAATCGCCGGCGCTGCTCCAAAAACCTTTGACATTGCAGATCTTGGATTGAAAGCCTTGGCTCTAGCAGCCTCCGGAATGGGCCTAAAGCAGGCTTGCGCGGACCTTGCAGAAGCTAGCGGTGCGTCAAAGAGCGCAATTTACGCTGAAGCGCTTTTGCACAAACCCTAAGATATCAAGGGTGTCCAAGTCCTTTTATGTAACCACCCCCATCTTCTACGTGAACGATGCCCCTCACATTGGCCACGCCTATACCGAGGTGGCCTCGGATGTGCTGACCAGATGGCATCGCTCCAGAGGTGAGAATTCATTCCTGCTCACCGGAACTGATGAGCACGGTGAGAAGGTTTTGCGCACGGCACTGGGAAACAACACCGACCCGAAGAGCTGGACTGACAAGTTGGTGACAGAGTCTTGGTTGCCACTTTTGGAAACCATCGACATCGATAACCAAGACTTCATTAGAACTACCGAGCCTCGCCACGAGAAGGCAGTGCAGCTGTTCCTGCAAAAGCTTTATGACACCGGTTTTATCTATCAGGGTTCGTTCCAGGGCAATTACTGCGTTGGCTGTGAAGAATACAAAAACGAATCAGATTTGATTGATGGCACTGGAGATTTCTCAGACCAAAAAGTCTGTGCCATTCACTCCAAACCGGTAGAACAACTAAACGAGACCAACTACTTTTTCAAGCTGAGTGAATTCCAAGACCGACTGCTGGCGCACTATGAGGCAAACCCAACTTTCATTCAGCCAGAAAGCGCTAAGAACGAGGTTGTCTCGTTTGTGCGCTCAGGACTTAGCGACCTTTCGATTTCAAGATCCAAGGAAAGATTTGACTGGGGAATTGATATTCCTTGGGACGACCAGCACATCACCTACGTTTGGTTCGATGCGCTTTTGAATTACATCACAGCCATTGGTTACGGCTCTGACGAGGACAAGCTCAACTCGCTCTGGCCAGCCGATGTCCAGGTGGTTGGAAAAGACATTCTTCGCTTCCACGCAGTTATCTGGCCGGCAATGCTGATGGCTGCGGGTCTTCCTCCAGCCAAGCAGGTCTTTGGCCACGGTTGGCTTTTGGTCGGCGGCGAGAAAATGTCAAAGTCCAAACTCACCGGCATCGCGCCGACTCAAATTACCGACATCTTTGGCTCCGATGCCTTCCGCTACTACTTCATGAAGGCAATTGGTTTTGGTTCTGACGGCTCGTTCAGTTGGGAAGACTTAAGTGCTCGATACAACTCGGAGCTCGCAAATGGTTTTGGAAACCTTGCCTCGCGAGTAATCGCGATGATCAATAAGTACTTTGATGGGGTTGTGCCTGCACCAAGCGACTACCAAGAAGCGGACATGGCTATTCAGAAGGTGGCCCAGGAGGCAGTTGATGGCGCAAATGCGGCTATCGACAAGGTTGCTATTCACGAGGCGATTGCCAAGGTCTGGACATTGGTTGATGAGTTAAATAACTACATCACCGTTCAGGCTCCCTGGGTATTGGCCAAGGACGAAGCTGATCGCGATCGTTTGGCAACCGTGCTTTACACAACCGCCGAGGGTCTTCGCCTACTTGCGGTATTGCTAAACCCAATAGTTCCTAAGGCTGCTCAAAAGCTTTGGGTTTCGATTGGCACCAGCCTTGGTGAGCTTTCCCAGCAGCGGATTCAACAGGCGACTTGGGGAGTTCTTCCAGCCGGCACCAAGCTAGGTGAGCTAGAGGTTTTGTTCCCTCGCGTAGAGGAACAATGAGCGAACCGATTCGCACCAGAAACTCTTATGACGGTTTAGATAACCGTCCGGTTAAATACCCCGATTTACCCGCACCGCTTGAGGTTGGCACTTACGACAACCACACCCACCTAGAGATTGCCGACGGCGAGCACCCAATGTCAGTCGTCGAACACCTAGAGCGTATGCGCCAGGTAAACATGCTGGGAGCTGTTCAGGTTGGCGTCACTCTTGAAAGTTCGTTTTGGTCGGCCGAGGTTGCAAAGTCAGAACCAATGCTTTTGGCTGCGGTTGCGCTTCACCCAAATGAAGCACCGCTTTACCAAACTCGCAAAGAATTAGATGACGCCATTGCCGGTATCGCAAAGCTGGCAAAGCTTCCTAGGGTCCGCGCAGTTGGTGAAACCGGCCTAGATTTTTTTAGAACTCAGGGCGATGCAGAACTTGCGGCCCAGGCCTACTCATTCGAGCAGCACATTGCGATTGCCAAAGAGAACGATCTTGCGCTGATGATTCACGACCGCGAAGCTCACGGCGAGGTTGTAGAAACCCTAAAGCGAGTGGGAGCTCCCGAGAAAGTGGTTTTCCACTGCTACTCAGGTGATCTTGAGCTGGCTGAAATCTGCCAGCAAAACGGTTGGTATTTGTCTTTCGCCGGCAATGTCACCTTCAAGAAGAATCAGCACCTAAGGGATTCGTTGCTAGCCGTTTCACCTGAGCTACTGCTTATTGAAACCGATGCACCATTTTTGACCCCGGAGCCAATGCGCGGCAGACCAAACGCCCCCTACCTAGTTCCTCATACGCTTCGCTACATGGCCTCACTTTTGGGTTGGGACGAGTCAAAAACTGCGCTGCAACTAAATGCCAATACCGAGCGGGTGTATGGGCTTTGGTCTGAGGGTCTCAGCTAATGCTGGGCGCAGGTGAGATTCGTCAGCTGGCGGAGAAATTAGATATTCGCCCAACCAAAAAGTTGGGTCAGAATTTTGTCATCGACCCAAACACCATCCGCAGAATCGTCTCGGCGGCGGAGCTAAGTAGCGATGACCTAGTAGTTGAAATTGGTCCGGGGCTTGGTTCACTAACCCTTGGAATTCTAGAAATCGTGCCAAAGGTAATTGCAGTCGAGATTGATCAGCGATTGGCCGAAGAGCTACCAAGCACAATTGCAAAGCACGCGCCAAATAAAGAGCTTGAACTAGTAGTTGCAGATGCTCTGAAGGTCAAAGAACTACCGGGTGCTCCAACTGCTCTGGTTGCGAATTTGCCATACAACATTTCGGTTCCGGTGCTACTTCACTTTATGAGCCAGTTCCCATCGATTCAAAAGGGATTGGTGATGGTGCAGGCCGAGGTTGCTCATCGTTTGGCAGCGGCACCAAACAGCAAGGAATATGGCGTGCCATCACTCAAGATGGCTTGGTATGGCCCTGCACGTCTGGCCGGCAATATCGGCAGAAACATCTTTTGGCCGGTGCCGGGAGTAGACAGCGCACTGGTGTATTTCCAAAGAACCATTGAACGCGATCCAGCGCTCCAGCAGCCCACATTTACCGCTATCGATCAGGCATTTTTGCAGCGACGTAAAACCCTTCGCCAAGCACTTGCCGGTTGGGCTGGCTCCGCCTCGCAAGCCGAGGAAATACTGATCCGCGCTGGTGTCGACCCACAGGCCAGGGGCGAGCAGCTAAACATTGAGCAGTTCATCGCGATTGCGAGTGCAAAGTGATTTGGGCTTCAGCGCAAGGCAAGGTCAACTTGTATTTCCAGGTTGGAGACCTTCAGCCAGATGGCTATCACCCGGTCGTTAGCCTCTACCAGGCCCTGGATCTGCAGGAGCGCGTTGGTGTTGAACCAAGCGGTGCTTGGGAAGTTCGAGTTGTTTCAGATCTTCCAAACCTTGGGGAAATCCCGCTCGATGAATCCAACCTGGTAGTCAAAGCCGCAAAAACCTTGGCAAAATTTGCTGGCATTGAGAATCCACAGCCGATGCAATTTGAGATTCAAAAGCAGGTGCCGGTGGCAGGTGGCATGGCTGGTGGCTCTGCCGATGCGGCTGCGGCACTGGTAGCGCTAAATGAAGCCTGGGGTCTAGGTCTTGACCAGGCTGAGTTGATGAAGGTTGGCGGCGGCATTGGCGCAGATGTGCCATTCGCAATCTTGGGCGGCACAGCACTTGGCAGTGATACCGGGATTGAACTTGCCGCTCACCCGGCTGTCGTTTCAGAACCAATCGTCCTGCTGATTAGCAACAAGCCCCTTTCGACAAAATCCGTATTTCAAGAATTCGATCGTCTTGACCTCGGTGAGGTTTTGCACATCCCAAGCTTTGAAACCGAGACCGCTTGGCTAGGAAAAAACTCTCTAACTAAGGCTGCTTTTAGTCTCTTGCCCGAACTTGCGGATCTTGCCCTAAAGGATCTTGGTTGCGGTCCAGGAATGCTCTCCGGATCTGGTCCAACGCTTTGGTACTTGGCGGCTGATGACAAGGCGGCTGAGGTGTGTGCAGAGAACATTCGTGCCGCAGGATTCCAAGCGGTAATTGCTCACCCAAGTAGAGCAGGCAGCAGGCTTATCTAATGGCTCATCTTCTGGGCGCAGAGCAAATCGACCTCGAGTTTCCAACCAAGCAGGTGTTTGATGGCATCACGGTCGGGGTCAACGAGGGCGACCGAATCGGAATTGTTGGTCGCAACGGTGATGGTAAGTCGACGCTACTAAAGATTCTCTCCAAGCAGTTAGAGCCGGATTCTGGTCGTGTTACCTATCGCGGATCACTGCGGGTTGGTTACCTGACCCAGGTGGACAAGATTGACAACTCACTCAGTATTGGTCAGGCCGTGGTCGGAGAGGGTCCGGAGCACGAGTGGGCTACCGACCCCAAGATCAGAGATGTGCTTCAGGGACTCCTTGGAGATTTGGACTGGAGTCAGCAGGTTGGGACACTTTCGGGAGGCCAACGCCGAAGGGTGGCACTAGCTGCGTTATTGGCTGGTGACTATGACATCGTCATGCTTGATGAGCCGACCAACCACCTGGATGTTGAGGGTGTGGCATGGCTTGCCGAGCACCTTAGAAACCGCTGGTCCAAGACTGCCGGTGGCTTGCTGGTAGTAACCCACGACCGTTGGTTCCTGGATGCGGTATGTAACCTCACCTGGGAGGTATACGGCGGAAAGATTGAACCATTTGATGGCGGATACGCCGCCTACGTTTTACAGCGAGCCGAGCGAAATCGCCAAGCTGCATCAAGTGAAGCAAGAAGACAGAATCTACTTCGCAAGGAGCTTGCTTGGTTAGGTAGGGGAGCGCCAGCTAGAACTGCAAAGCCAAAGTTCCGCATTGATGCGGCTTTGAATTTGATTGCTAACGAACCACCACCTAGAGATCAGCTTGAGCTAAGTAAATTGGCCACCCAGCGCCTAGGTAAAGATGTGGTGGATTTTGAGGATGTGAGCTACCAAACCGAAGATGGTAAGCCGATCCTGAAAGATGTCACCTGGCGTTTAGGGCCTGGTGACCGCATCGGTTTACTAGGTGCCAATGGCGCCGGCAAGACCACCTTGCTGCAGTTGATGACCGGCGAACTTATGCCAAGCTCTGGTCGCATCAAAATTGGCAAGACTGTGAAGTTTGCGACCCTGAGTCAGGATGTTCGTGAGCTGGATGAGTTTGCCGATGATCGCATTTTCGCAATGATCAAGCGAGAAAAAACCACCTTCACCGTTGGTAAGAAAGAAGTTGGCACCGGTCAGCTGGTTGAGCAGCTTGGATTTGATTCCGCTCAGCTTCAGACTCCAATTTCTGAACTCTCGGGTGGTCAAAGACGTCGCTTTCAGCTTCTGCGACTTTTGTTTACCGAGCCAAACGTTTTGATTTTGGATGAGCCAACCAACGACCTTGATACCGACATGCTGGCAGCGATGGAAGACCTTCTTGACACCTGGCCCGGCACATTGATCGTGGTTAGCCACGACCGCTACTTGCTCGAACGAGTTACCGACCAGCAGTTTGCACTTTTGGGGGATGGCAAACTTCGTCACCTACCAAAGGGTGTCGAGCAATTCCTGCAGCTTCGCAAGGCCCAGCCAGAAGCGCAGGCGGTTGTCGCCGCAAAACCTCAGTCGGCTTTATCGGGAGCGGAAAAGCGCAATCTCGAGAAGGAATCTGCCCGTCTAGAACGGGCTATGGCAAAAGGCAACCAAGAACTGGAAGCAATTGCGCTCCAACTCGCAACTGCCGATCAGTCCGATTACGAGCTGCTATTGAAATTGGCTGACCGACAGCGTGAACTAACTCGGCAGCTCGGGGAATTTGAAACTTTGTGGCTAGAGACTTTGGAGAAACTTCAGCTCTAGCCAATCTATCTGGCAGACTTATCGCCGAGGTGCAAACCTCGTTCCGCTCTGGTGTAACGGCAGCACGGCGCTCTTTGGAGGCGTCCGGTCTAGGTTCGAATCCTAGGGGCGGAGCGGCAACTGATTTGGAGGACCATGCGTCAGCTCGCAGTCGTAGTGCTAGCAGCCGGAGAAGGCACGCGCATGAAAAGCGCGACTCCAAAAGTGCTGCACGAAATAGCAGGCCTCCCGCTAATCGGGCACGTTCTCTCAACCGCTCACTCGCTTGGAGCTGACCACGTGGTTGCGGTTCTCAGGCACGAGCGCGAACGAATCGAAAACTACGTAAAAGCCTTTTACCCAACTACTTCGGTTGCCCTGCAGGATGCTGTGCCTGGCACCGGCCGAGCCGTTGAAGCAGCGCTAGAGCAGTTACCTAAGTACTTTAAAGGCGATGTTGTTGTCTTGTCAGGCGATGTGCCGCTGTTGGATGTTGCAAGCATCGAACAACTGCTCGAGATTCACCGCGGAAGCGAGAATTCCGGAACTCTAATTTCCGCCGTGATGGCAGATGCGAACGGCTATGGCCGAATTGTTCGATCACGCGAGAACTTTGTCGGAATCGTTGAGCAAAAGGACGCCACAAGCGAGCAGCTCGAAATCAACGAGATCAATGCCGGCGTCTACATCTTTGATGCAGGCCACCTAAAGACTGCACTTTCAAAGGTGACTTTGGAGAATTCTCAAAAAGAGAAGTACCTCACCGATGTTGCAGCTCTAATGCTGGAGCAGGGACAAAAGGTTTCCGCTCACCCAATTTCAGACAACTGGCTGGTGGCTGGCATCAATGACCGCGCTCAGCTTGGCGAAGTCGCAAGCGAGCTAAACGCCAGGATCGTTCGCGCTTGGCAGTATGCCGGTGTGACCATCCAGGAGCCTGCAACCACTTGGATCGATGTAACTGTCCAGCTAGCCAAAGACGTAACCCTGTTGCCGAGCACCAGATTGCATGGCTTCACCTCGATTGGTGAGGGTTCGATTATTGGCCCGGATACTGACCTGACCGATATCGAGGTCGGTTCAAATGTGACCATCAGCCGCACCCAAGGAGCATCCTCGAAGATTGATAGCGGAGCAAGTGTTGGCCCGTTCGCCTATCTTCGACCAGGAACTCACCTTGGCCAAGACGGCAAGATCGGTACCTTTGTCGAGACCAAGAACGCCAAGATTGGTGCTGGGGCAAAAGTCCCACATCTTTCGTATGTTGGCGATGCCGAGATCGGCGAGGGCAGCAACATTGGTGCCGGCACCATCTTTGCTAACTACGACGGCATTGAAAAGCACCGCACAGTCATCGGTGCATACGCCAAAACTGGCAGTGGCAACGTCTTCGTTGCTCCAATTGTTATCGGCGATGGCGCTTACACCGCAGCTGGTTCCACAATCCGCCGGGATGTCGAGCCTGGAGCGTTAGCATTGAACACAACACCGCAAAAGAATCTGGCTGGCTGGGTTTTGGACAAGCGTCCTGGCTCGAAATCAGCAGAGGCAGCAAAAAGGAGCAGCGATGCCAGTTGAAAAGGCAGCAAGTAAGCAACTAGTCATCGCATCCGGAAGAGCGCATCAAGCGCTTGCTCAAGAGGTTGCGGAGATCTTGCAGACCGAGCTAGTGCCGGTCACCGCCTACGACTTTGCCAATGGTGAGACCTTTGTCCGCTACGAACGAAGCGTTCGCGGCGTTGATGCCTTCATCATCCAAGCTCACCCAGCACCAATCAACCACTGGCTCATGGAACAGCTTTTGATGGTCGACGCCATGAAGCGCGCTAGCGCTAAGCGCATCACCGTGGTTGCGCCATTTTTCCCTTACGCCCGTCAGGACAAAAAGCACAAGGGACGTGAGCCAATCTCCGCTCGTCTAGTGACCGATATGTTCAAGGCAGCTGGCGCTACCCGCATCATGTCGGTAGACCTTCACTCACCACAGATTCAGGGTTTCTTTGATGGACCGGTAGACCACCTGTGGGCCCTGCCGCTTTTGGCCGATCACATTGCAGAAACTTTTGGCACCGAGAACCTGACCGTAGTTTCCCCTGACTCAGGACGCGTTCGCGTGGCAGATATTTGGGCAGACCGCCTTGGCACTCCGCTTGCGATTGTGCACAAGCGTCGCGATCCAGATCGCCCTAACCAGGTTCAGGTAAATGAAATTGTTGGTGCTGTTGCAGGTCGAGACTGCCTATTGGTTGACGACATGATCGACACCGGTGGCACCATCTTGGCCGCAGCCAAAGCGCTCAAGGCAAATGGTGCAAAGCGAGTTATCGTTGCTGCCACCCACGGTGTTTTCTCTCACCCTGCGGTTGAGCGACTAAGTGATCCGGTTATTGACTCAGTGGTGGTTACCAACACCCTGCCAATTACCCCGGACAAGGAATTTGCAACTTTGACTGTGCTCTCAATTGCACCGCTGATTTCAAAGGCAATTGCTGCGGTGTTCTATGACGACTCAGTCAACTCACTCTTCCCAGGTCACGCTTAGTCCTAAAAAGTGAAGTCGCAACTTTCCACAACTCAAGCGACTTATGTTGGCTTAGCCTCAATGCTTGGTGCCGGGGTGTTTGTTGTCTTTGGGCCTGCCACTAGCTACGCGGGATCATTACTTCCAATAGCTGTTTTGATTGCGGCGGCAATTGCTTACCTCAACGCGATGTCAATCTCCCAGCTTGCGAGAACGGTAACCCGTTCAGGTGGTGCTTATGCATACGCCAGGCATTACATTTCCAACCAGGTGGGATTTATTGCCGGGGCAGCATTCCTGGTTGGAAAACTAGGCTCAACGGCGGCAATTGCTTTGACCTTTGCCACTTTTTTGACACCGGGTGCGGCGACAATCACGGCCATTGCGGCGTTAGTGACAATGACCACACTGAACATTTTTGGCATCACTCGAACGGCCCTAGGTTCCAAAATACTTGCCCTAATTACCATTGGTTTTTTGGCAGTGGTGATACTGGCAGCAAGCCTCACTCCTGCCGCAGCAGTGGATCCCTTGACGCCTGAACCGCTTGGGCTGCTGACTGCTGCCGCAATGATTTTCTTCGCTTTCGCGGGTTACGCAAGGGTTGCAACGCTGGGAAACGAAGTGGCAAACTCGGCCGTTGCCATTCCAAAGGCGATCCGAATCTCGCTCGGTATTGTGGTTTTGATTTATCTGGCGCTAGCCATTGTGCTTCCGATGCAGCTCGGGCGAGGTTTGTCCGGTGACCTAACCGCGATTGCCGAGTTGACAACGCTGGTTTTACCTGGAGTCGATGGCAAAGTGGTCTGGATATTTGCCGCTTCCGCATCTTTAGGCTCACTGCTGGCCCTACTTGCAGGACTTGGTAGAACTGCCAGCACTATGGCCGAGGATGGCGAACTACCTAGGTCTTTGGTTCGACGAAACTCATACGGTGTGCCATGGCTCGCGGAGTCAATAATTGCCCTGATTGGATCGCTGCTGGTTCTGACAAACAGCGTCGAATTCGTTGTCAGTCTCTCCTCTTTCTGTGTTCTGATTTACTACGCCATCGCTAACTGGGCCGCATATATGCAGCCTAAGGCTGATGCCAATAGGCCAAAGTGGCTCAATGTTTTGGGCCTTATAGCTTGCCTGGCACTGGCAGTCTCTGTGCCGTTTTCGGCCATTTTGGTCGGGTCGATTGGTATGGCAGCACTCTTTGTCCTTCGACTGGCCTTGGCAAAGCTAGGTACAAGCCGCTAAGCTTTGGGTCGAACAGCGGCGAGGGATACAAAGTATCCGTAATCGACGGGGTGCCTTTTCCTCGCTGCAATTACCTATAGAGGAAAAGATGTCAGAGATCAAGATTGTTGCAACTCTTCGCGAGAACTTTGGTAAGGGTGCAGCACGCAAGCTTCGCGCAGTCCACCAGACTCCAGCCGTTATCTACGGTCACGGACACGCAACCCGCCACATTTCACTTCCAGCTCACGAGATCGCTTTGGCGCTTCGCCACAAGAACGCTCTTTTGGAGCTTTCTATCGAGGGCAAGACTGAGCTAGTTCTAGTAAAGATGGCTTCTAAGGACCCAGTAACCCAGATCATCGAGCACGTTGACCTAGTTGAGGTCATCAAGGGCGAGAAGGTCCACGTTGTGGTTCCAGTTCACCTAGTTGGCGAGCCAATGAGCGGCACCGTTGTTGACCTTGAGCACAAGACCGTAAAGCTTGAGGCTGAGGCAACTCACGTTCCTGAGTTCGTAGAGCTTCGCATCTCCAAGGAAGCTGCTGCTGGTCACCACTACCTAGCAGGCGAGCTAATTCTTCCTCAAGGAGTCACCCTGGACATTGCCGCTGGCGAGCTAGTTGCCTCGGTTGTAGAGACCAAGGCAGGTGCTGCAGGTGAAGATACTCCAGAGGCTGGTCCGGCAGCTGAGTAACGATGTTTGGCTGGTAGTCGGGCTCGGGAATCCTGGGCCTGGCTATCAATCAAATAGACACAACGTCGGGCACGTGGTGCTCGACGTTTTGGCTAAGCGGCACAACGCCCAATTCAAGGTCCACAAGTCTGTGGCTCTGACTGCCGAATGCCGATTTGTTGCCGGTGGCAAGAAGATAATCCTGGCCAAGAGCACAGGTTTTATGAATCTATCCGGTGCCCCGGTGCAAGCACTTATGAAGTTCTACTCGATTCCAATTGAGCAGGTCTTGGTTGTGCATGACGAATTGGATATCCCCTTTGGTGAGATTCGAGCAAAGCTTGCCGGCGGTCATGCCGGTCACAACGGTCTTAGAGACATCATCGCTCGCTGCGGCGCAGAGTTTCACCGAATTCGCTTCGGTATCGGTCGCCCACCTGGGCAGATGGAAGTAGCAGCCTTTGTGCTGCAAGACTTCTCAACCATCGAGCGCAAGGAGTTGCCGGTTCTACTAGAACTTGCTGCCGATCAAGTTGAGGAAAAGGTCGCCTAGACTAACTCCGTGACCCTCCACCCGCTGATTCAAGAGGTGGGTCAGTCGCACCCAAATCAGATTTCTAGCGGTGAATTCTTCGCCCCGGTCACTTCTCACCCCTATGCCATAAACCAGTGGCTCGCGACTTCCAAAGCACCCATGATTGTTGTGACCCCATCTTCAAGGCAAGCCGAGGAGATTGCAGCTGCAACGAGAGAGCTGTCTCCGAATATCGAAATCATCGAGTTTCCGTCCTGGGAAACTCTTCCTCACGAACGACTAAGTCCAGCCGCTGAGACTGTGGGCAGAAGACTAAAGGCGCTGCACCGGATGCTTGAACTAAAGGCTCAGAGTAAGCCGTATCTGGTTTTAATGTCGGTTCGCGCTGCCTTGCAGCCGGTGGTTGGCGGCATGGAAGCTCACCCGCCACTGTTGATTTCGCGCGGCAAGGAGTATCTACTTCCGGAATTGGCACTCAAGCTAATTGAAATTGGCTACCAGAGAGTCGACATGGTGGTAAAACGCGGAGAGTTTGCAATTCGCGGTGGCATTTTGGATGTCTTTCCAACCACCAGTGAGCACGCTGTGCGTTTGGAGTTTTTTGGCGACGAGCTTGAGGATGTTAGAGAGTTTTCTGTTGCTGACCAGCGATCGATTGCGAGCCAAGTCGATCACTTGGAGATTTATCCTGCGCGAGAGCTACTGATTACGCCGCAGGTGGCACTTCGAGCCAGAGAAATGGCCCACGAGTTTCCAAATCTGACCCAGATGCTGGAGAAGATTTCCAACGGTATGCCGGTTGAGGGCATGGAGTCACTCGCCCCAGCTCTTGGTGTGAAGCTAGGCCCAATTACCGATTACCTGGGTAAAGATGCAGTCGTGATTCTGCAGGATCCGCAAAAGATCGAACAGCGCGCTGAGAGCTTGATTCAAACCAACGAGGAGTTTTTGCACGCCGCTTGGGATGCAGCTATCTCGGGTTCGCAAGCTCCAATTGACCTAAGCGGTGGAAACTTTTTCACTGTCGAGGAGTTCGTTGCGAAGGTAAAGCAGTCCAACACCTTGGTCTCACTCAGCGCCCTGGTGGGGGAATCGGCCAAGGATCTGGGCTATCGCGAAATCCCTAAGTTCACCCCTGAGCAGCACGCCACCGAGTGGCTGGCGGATTTGATGACCCAGAAGCACAAGATCGTGGTTATGGCGCATGGCCACGGAAGCGCCGAGCGCGTGCTTGAGGTTCTTACAAAGTCAGAACTGCCTGCAATCCTGACAACCAGTATCGGCAAGCTAGCAACCGAACACATCACCGTTTCGGTTGGGCAGTTCGCCCATGGCTTTGCATTTTTAGCCAGCAAGCTCGTGCTACTAACTGAGGCTGAGTTCTTTGGCGTCGCATCTTCCTACCTAGCTCCCAGCGAGCGAAAGCTTGCTCGCCGAAGGGGCCAGCAGGTCGACCCGCTAAGTCTGAAGCAGGGCGACTACGTCGTTCATGAAATACACGGCATCGGCAGGTTCAAGGAGCTAGTGCAGCGCCAAAGTAGCATCGGAGCCAGACAACATTTTCGCGAGTACTTGCTAATCGAATACGCACCTCCTAAGCGCACCTATCCAGCCGATACTCTCTTTGTTCCAACCGATCAGCTGGATATGCTCACCAAATATGTTGGTGGTGAAGCTCCAGTGCTTTCGAAGATGGGTGGCACGGACTGGGCGAGAGTCAAGGGCAACGCCAGGAAAGCTGTTCGCAAGATTGCCATCGACCTGGTCAAGCTCTACTCGGCACGCATGAAGAGCAAGGGGCACGCCTTTGGTCCGGACACCGCCTGGCAGCAAGAACTCGAAGATGCCTTCGCCTTCCAGGAAACTCCTGATCAGCTGACCACTATCGAAGAGATCAAGCGTGATATGGAAAAGCCAATTCCGATGGATCGCCTTTTGGCCGGCGATGTTGGGTATGGCAAGACCGAGGTCGCGGTTAGGGCAGCTTTCAAGGCCATTCAGGATGGCAAGCAGGTGGCGATGTTGGTGCCAACCACATTGTTGGTGCGTCAGCATCTCGACACGTTTGCCGAGCGCTACGGCGCATTCCCAATCACCATAAAACCAATCTCACGATTCCAAAGTGACAAAGAAATCAAAGAGACCCTCCGCGGATTGGAAAACGGGGCTGTGGACATGATCATCGGTACCCACCGGTTATTGGGTCAGGGAGTCAAGTTCAAAGACCTAGGCCTTGTGATCATCGATGAGGAGCAGCGTTTTGGCGTCGAGCATAAAGAGAAACTCAAGGACCTAAAGCACAACGTAGATGTACTTGCAATGAGTGCTACCCCAATTCCAAGGACTTTGGAGATGGCGGTTACAGGTATTCGCGAGATGTCCACACTTGCAACTCCGCCGGAAGAGCGTCACCCGATCCTCACCTACATCGGTGGCTATAGCGAGCAGCAGGTGGCAGCAGCGATTAGGCGTGAGTTGATTCGTGAGGGGCAGGTTTTCTTTGTTCATAACCGCGTCTCAACCATCGAAAAGGTTGCAGCAGATCTTGCCAAGTTAGTGCCGGAGGCAAGAATTGCCGTTGCCCACGGTCAGATGCCAGAGCATCAGCTAGAGCAAGTGGTGGTGGATTTCTGGGAGCGAAAGTTTGATGTTTTGGTTTCCACAACCATCATCGAAACTGGAATTGATATTCCAAACGCCAACACCTTGATTGTTGATCGCGCCGAAAACTTTGGCCTTAGTCAGCTACACCAGATACGCGGACGTGTGGGGCGTTCTCGAGAGCGCGGCTACGCCTACTTCTTTTATGACCCCACCAAGACCTTGACCGAGACCGCTCACGACCGTCTTGCAACAATCGCCTCAAATAACGAACTTGGCAGCGGTATGCAGGTGGCCATGAAGGACCTTGAGATTAGGGGCGCTGGGAACTTACTAGGTGGCGAGCAGTCGGGTCATATCGCAGGTGTTGGTTTTGATCTTTACCTTCGAATGATTGGCGAGGCGGTAGCTGAATTTAAGGGCGAAGATATATCCAGCCCTGCTGAGCTAAAACTCGAGTTGGCGGTGGATGCTCGAATTCCTCAGGAGTATGTCGACTCGGAGCGTTTGCGACTAGAGGCGTATCACAAGCTCTCTTCCGAGAGCGGTGCGAAAAGCGATCGAGCAAAACTGGATGCAATCTTCCAAGAGCTTGAGGACAGATATGGGAAAGCGCCGCAGCCGGTAAAGACACTGATTGAGGTAACTCACCTTCGACAGCAGGCCAATCGACTGGGGCTTAAGGACGTAAATCTCTTGGGATTGCAGGCAAAGTTTGCTCCGGTCGACATTGACGATGCTCGTCTGGTGGCACTGAGTCATCAAATACCAGGCTTGAGATATCTGCAAACTTCGAAGCTGCTAACCATGCCATCGCCGACATCGAGTTCTGGCGAACCACTTCGAGACCAAGAGATGGTTGACTGGCTCTGGAAGATTTTCCAAATCATTTTTGCGAAGGGGTAATTTTGCAAAAGCTTGAAAGCTTGATTCATACCATGCACCAGCTGCGTATTCCGGGCGGGTGTCCTTGGGATGCCGAGCAAACCCACCGTTCGCTGGTTCAGTACCTGCTCGAGGAAACCTATGAGCTTATCGATGCAATTGAGTCTGGTAATCGTGACGAGATTTTGGAAGAGCTAGGAGATGTGCTCTACCAGGTGATTTTTCACTCGGACTTAGCATCCACCGGAACCCTAGGTGAGCCATTCGACCTTGAAGATGTAGCAAGTTTTATGGAACAAAAAATGATCTCCAGACACCCGCATGTTTTTGGCACCGAAGAGGAAAAAGAGACCTACAAAGCAACTACCGGCGATGATGTGGTTCAGGTCTGGGATGGTCACAAGAAAAAGGAAAAGCCAAATCGCACCTCGGTGCTTGACGGCATTCCGCAGGCAATGCCAGCGCTCGCTCTTGCGTCCAAAGTGATGGGCAAGGCTGAAAAGATTGGGCTTTTGGAAACCGCGGAGTCTCCGGCTATCCCAATGGACAATGAAGACGAGCTAGGCAAGCTATTGCTTGCGGTGGTTGCCAGCGCGAGGGCTGCAGGTCTAGACCCTGAACGTGCGCTTCGCGAGGCCACCAAAGAACTGCAGGTTGAGATCCGTTCCTATGAGATATCTGCTGCTACTGATGCTGGAGTGATTGGTTTTGCCCACTAGGTTTTCCACCCCTACTTCAACGAGTTGGAAAAGGCTTTAAGGGCCGCTCTGGCTAACCTGAGCAAAAATTGCCTCAAAGTCCCTAAAGCTCTCATCCAGCACCTGAGCTACTGATCTTGGGTCATCGGTCTCGGCCCACCACGTGAGGACCGACATGGAAACGGCAATCAACGCGGACGAGACCATTTTGGGTCGAACGGAATTTGGCTCTTCTAATTTTGCAATGGCGGCCTCAAGGACTTTGCGCGCTTCTTCTAGTTGAGCATGACCCCAGCCGTAGACCTCGGGGGATGAACCAATGAGCTTCAGGCGAAGTCTCACCGTATCGGAAGAGTTATCGAGCAGTTGCATAGCGCTCACCCAAGACTGATGCAGCAGCTTGATGACTGATGTCTCAAGGTTATTTGCCAACTGCAGCTTTAGTTCCTCGGTGATGCGGTGCATGCCGCCCCAAACCACTGCGGCCTTGGAGGGGAAAACGCGAAAGAGATTAGAGCGAGAAATACCGGCTTGTAGGGCCACATCATCCATTGTGACGCGATCGATGCCCAGCTCGTGAAAGAGTTTCAAGGCGGTCAATCCAACCGCGGCAGGGTCGGTGGTAACAGGCCTGCCTCGAGATCGCTTTTCTTCGGCTTCGATCATTGCTCAGAACATTAGCAACGGCGAGCGGTAAACCATGGATATACCTGCTTCTATGCCAAACTTGTCCGGTGGCCAACCCAGTAAATGCACCAAGAGGAATGCGGGATTTTCTCCCGCAGGACAAAATCAAGCGTGAGCGCTTGATTTCAACTGTGGTTGATAGCTACATCGCCCGCGGATTTCAGCAGATAGAGACCCCGGTGCTCGAAGATCTTGACCGACTAACCTCGGGCCAGGGTGGCGATAACGAAAAGCTTGTTTTCAAAGTTCAAAAACGCGGCGAGGAATTCACTCAAGCTGTGGAGGCAGGCGAAGAGCTGGCAGATCTGGGTCTGCGATTTGACCTAACGGTTCCACTGACCAGGTTTTACGCTTCGAATCACTCGAAGTTGCCAAGGGTATTCAAGGCCATTCAAACCGGGCCAGTTTTTAGAGCAGAGCGTCCACAAAAAGGTCGCTATCGCCAGTTCATCCAGTGTGACATCGACATCATTGGTGACGATTCGATTCTCGCCGAACTCGAACTTCTGTCGGCATCGCTCTCCGCATTAGAGTCAATCGGAATCAAAGACGCCACTATTCGAATCAACCACCGCGAGCTATTGCGCTCAAACATTCAAGCTTTGGGGATATCTACCGACGATGCACTGTCCGCAATGATCACCATCGACAAGCTGGACAAGATTGACATCGAAGGTGTTTCAAAAGAACTAGGTGAGAAGTTTGGTGACGCGGTACAAAAGTCAGCCCATGGTTGGCTTGCCGCAATCGATACCTCAAACATTCCAGATTTACTAAGACCGATCTGGGATGGCCTAGGCGATAAAGCAAGTTCTTTGCGTTTTGACCCAACCCTGGTTCGCGGCATGGGGTATTACACCGGTTCGATTTTCGAAATCGAACACCCTGGATCAGGCTCCTCAATTGGCGGCGGCGGTCGTTATGACGGCATGGTTGGAAAGTGGCTGGGGACCGATGCTCCTGCGGTTGGAATTTCGCTTGGGATTGAACGCATTGTTGATTTGGTTCCGGATCAGCAAACCACAGGAGAATCTGTGGTGCTGGTTCTGGAGTCGAGCACTGAGGCGGTTGGGCTAGAGCTGCAGCAGCAGCTAATCAATTCCGGCCGACAGGTCCGATTAGAAATTCGCCCGAAGAATCTAAAGGCATTACTAGATCAACTTGCTGAAAACGGCTACCAGCAGTTTGCCATCGTAGATGAATCTGTCTCTGACCTTTCCGGTTTAGATTTCAAGCAAATCGGCTAATCACATTAGAATTGGTACGAATACAGCGCCGTTTTCGCCCCCAAAATCACTTTTAAATCCGCGTATTGTCGCAATCAAAGGAGAAACCTTGTCCATCATTACCGCTGTAGGCGCTCGCGAAATTCTTGACTCTCGCGGAAACCCAACCGTTGAGGTTGAAGTTCTGCTCTCCGACGACAGCTTTGGCCGCGCAGCTGTGCCATCTGGCGCATCGACCGGTGCCTTCGAAGCACACGAGTCCAGAGATGGCGACAAGTCTCGCTACCTGGGCAAGGGTGTACAGAATGCAGTTCGCGCCGTTATCGAGACCATCGATGAGGCACTAGTTGACTTTGATGCCGCAGACCAGCGCTTGGTTGATGCAGCACTTATCGCAATTGATGGCACCGACAACAAGAGCAAGCTCGGTGCAAACGCAATTCTGGGTGTGTCCCTAGCGAATGCTCGTGCAGCTGCTGAGTCAACCAATCTCCCGCTTTACCGCTACCTAGGCGGCTCAAACGCTTACGTCCTTCCAGTGCCACTGATGAACATCATCAACGGTGGCGCTCACGCCGACACCGGTGTTGACATCCAGGAGTTCATGATTGTCCCTCACGGTGCCGAGTCTTTCTCCGAGGCACTTCGCTGGGGCGTCGAGGTTTACCACCAGCTCAAGAAGCTACTTTCCGAGAAGGGCTTAGCCACCGGTTTGGGCGATGAGGGTGGCTTTGCTCCTGACCTACCAAACAATGCAGCAGCTCTAGAGCTAATCTCTGAGGCCATTGGCCTTGCCGGATACAAGCTTGGAACCGAGATCGCGCTGGCTTTGGACGTTGCGGCTACCGAGTTCTTTGATGAGAAGACCGGCAAGTACAGCTTCGAGGGCAAGCAGCTTTCCAGCGACGAGATGATCGCCTACTACTCAGATCTAGTTGCTCGATTCCCACTGGTATCGATCGAAGACCCACTAGCCGAGGATGACTGGGCCGCTTGGACCAAGATCACCGCAGTCCTAGGCGACAAGGTTCAGCTAGTTGGAGACGACCTTTACGTAACCAACCCAACCAGATTGCAAAAGGGTATTGACCTGTCAGCCGGTAACGCGATTTTGGTGAAGGTAAACCAGATCGGAACCCTAACCGAGACCATGGATGCCGTGTCTCTGGCTCAGCGTCACGGCATGAAGGCAATCATTTCTCACCGCTCAGGCGAGACCGAGGACACCTTCATTGCTGACCTAGCTGTTGCAACCAACGCTGGACAGATCAAGACCGGTGCCCCGGCGAGGTCCGAGCGCGTGGCCAAGTACAACCAGTTGCTGCGCATCGAGGAGGAACTTGCTGACGGCGCCGTTTACGCCGGTCGCAGCGCTTTCCCTCGCTACCAGGGATAGTTTCATTTAGTGATAGCTCGGGTGAGGCAATCTGCCTCCCCGAGCTTTCGCACTTAAACTTGGGTGGCTATGGCTAGACCAACAAATCCCAGGGACGCAAAGGTTCCAGTTTCCCTATCACAGGGCAAACTGATGCTGCGCGCGGTCAAGCTCAACAGCGTCACGGTAAGCATCATCCTGGTCATTGTCGCCGGCACCTTTCTAATCTCGTCAGACGTTCAGGCCTTTTTGAATCAGCGCCGACAGATCGCAGAGATGGAGCTGAGCATTCAGCAGGCCGAACAGGACGTTGAAGATATGAAAGCCGAGCGTGATCGCTGGCAAGATCCGGTTTACATTCGATCTCAAGCTAGAGACCGGCTTTACTACGTTCTGCCTGGCGAGGTTTCCTACCTTGTGATGGATACCGAGGGACTTGACTTCTCCGACACCTCAGGAACCGTTGGGGCACTGCTTGCTGCCAAGCGCAATGCCGATGAAATTTCTCTAGAGGTTGCGGCTGCGAATGAAAACTGGGTGGATGCACTTATTGAATCTGGCCTCAAGGCAGCTCTTGATAAGCCCAAGGAAAAATAATGCCTGAGACTCCCGTCACTAAAGACGACATTGTTGAGGTAACCAGGCAGCTAGGCAGACCAGCAAGGGACATCCTGGCGATTGCAGCAAGGTGTGTTTGCGGTCGAGCGCTGGTTGTGAAGACCAAGCCTCGGCTAGAAAATGGCACGCCATTTCCAACCCTTTACTATCTAACCCAGCCAGCCGCCACCGCAGCGGTTTCAACCCTGGAAGCCTCAGGTTACATGGTTGAGCTGCAGGAGCTTTTGCAAACTGACAGTGATATTTCGGCAGCGTACCTGGCAGCCCATGCGCAGTATTTGGCTGAGCGAGAAGCTATTGAGGTCGTTGAGGAAATCACAGATTTTTCGGCCGGCGGTATGCCGACCAGAGTGAAGTGCCTGCACGCCCTGATTGGTCATTCGCTGGCTAAAGGCGAGGGTGTAAACCCAATTGGAGACCTTGCCCTGCAGGCCCTGGAATGGTCGCCTGAGGTATGCCGGTGCGTATAGCGCTATTTGTTCTAGGTCTTTTGCTAGCACCTGCAACCATTGCTGATAATTGGTGGATTCAAAGCTATGGCTTTGATAAGACCCAGCTCGATGGGTCGGGCGTGACAATTGCCGTAATCGACACCGGTATCGACACTTCTCACCCAGATTTGCAGGGAACTGTCTTAGACGGCGTTGACTTCTCAACCGTGGGTGTGCCAAATGGCACCTCGGGAGTTGGCAGCTCGGCTTTCCACGGCACCATGGTTGCCTCGCTGATTGCCGGCCAGGGCAGCACTGGGTCTGGAGTCATCGGCGTAGCTCCGAAAGCAAACTTGCTTGCTATTTCAATTGGACTAGGAGTGCCGGGTTCAAATACCGACGACCAGATTGCCCAGGCCGTTAGGTGGGCGGTTGACCACGATGCCGACATCATCAACCTCTCGCTGACCAGGAACTCGCAGACTTGGCCGCGCAGCTGGGATGACGCATTTAGCTACGCCTTTGAAAATAATGTTTTGGTGGTGGCAGCCGCCGGAAACCGAACGGATCAATCCTCCAGGCCATCTGCCCCAGCGACAATTCCAGGGGTTGTTTCGGTCGGCGGGGTCACCAGGGACCAGCAGCCGGCTGAAGCCTCAACAGCTGGCCTTGGCGTTGCTATCTCAGCCCCGGGAGAAGATTTACTAGGCGCATACCCTGGCGAAGGCTACCGAGTCTGGGACGGTTCCTCAGCGGCTACGCCACTTGTCTCTGGGTTGCTCGCGCTAATGAAGCAGGCCGATCCAAAGGCCAGTGCAAATGACCTAATCGAAAGACTTTTGACCTCGGCAACCGATCTGGGATTGCCTGGCTACGACGCAAACTATGGTCACGGAGTTATCAACCCGGTTGCAGCGCTTGCATCCAAGGCCACCGCCGACGAAAACCCGCTCGGATCGTTGCAAAATTGGATTACTCAATACCGCTCCGAAGCCGATGAGGACCGCTCTGAGCTGGTTGCTCCAAGCGAACCAGAGCCAATAGCGGTGAATGAGAGCACTGCCAGCGAAGAAATCACTGAGCCAGTTGGCCAATCTCTCTCGGAACCGTGGCTGAATCCGATACTCTATTGGCTGTTAGCACCCGTTGCACCGTTGCTCTGGATTGTTCTGCGTCGCAAGCGTACGGGTAAGTCTGGGGCCTTGAAGAAAACCAAAGGTAAGCCGCAACATGACAGTAGCGACAACTAAGTCCGTGACCCCACCTCAGGTGGCACAGGAAATTTTGAACCCAAAGCCAACGCAGCGTATCTTGATTATCGGTGGTGGCTATGCCGGTTTCTACACCGCTTGGAAGCTGGAGAAGACCCTAAAGCGCGGGGAGGCCGAGGTTACTTTGGTTGACCCACTGCCATATATGACCTACCAGCCATTTCTTCCTGAGGTTGCAGCCGGCTCCATCGAGGCGCGTCACGTCGTGGTATCACACCGCCAGCACCTAAAGAAGACCAACCTGGTTTCGGGCAAGCTCACAAAGGTGAACCACAAGACTCGCAAGGCAACTATCGCCATCGAGGGTGGTAAGCCAGTGAACCTGGACTACGACCAGATCATCATGACCGCAGGTGCGGTAACTAGAACTTTCCCTATCAAGGGCGTTGCCGAGAATGCAATCGGCATGAAGACCATCGAAGAGGCCGTAGAGGTCCGCAACCGCTTGATTGGAAACTTTGAGCGCGCAGCAGCACTTCCAAAGAGCTCCAAGTTGCGTCAGCGACTATTGACCACTGTTGTGGTCGGCGGTGGCTTCGCCGGTATCGAGACTTTCGCAGAACTTCGTAGCGCTGCCACCTACTTGCTTCGCTACTACCCACAAATCGATTTCGATGAGATTAAGTTCCACCTAATCGAGGCCATGGGTCGAATCATGCCTGAGGTTTCGCTTTCAACGGGCGAGCGAGTAATCGCAAACCTAGAAAAGCGTTCTGCCAAGATTCACCTCAACACCCAGCTTGAGTCTGCCGAAGGTGGCGTAATCAGACTGTCGACCGGCGAGAGCTTTGAGTCCGACCTAGTTATCTGGACCGCAGGAGTTGCCGCCGCTCCGGTAGCCAAGAACACCACCTTCCCACTTGATGCTCGTCTTCGCATCACCGCAAATGCCAAGTTGCAGATTGTTGATGGAGATAAGGTCTTGGGTCACGCTTGGACCGCGGGTGACGTTTCTGCTGTGCCGGATCTATCCGGAGGTGGCGTTGGTGGCTACTGTGTTCCAAACGCCCAGAACGCCGTACGCCAGGCGAAATTGCTTGCCAAGAACCTGGCTGCGACTATCCGTGGCGAAGAGCCTCGGGAGTACCGCCACTCTAACCTCGGTGCCGTCGCAGGTTTGGGTATGGGCGTTGGCGCATTCCAGTCCGGAAAGCTCGGCCTTGTCGGTTTCGTGGCTTGGATTTTTCACCGCGGTTACCACGGGTTGGCAATGCCGACCTTGGAGCGCAAGTTTCGCGTAGTCTCCGGCTGGTTCTGGAACATGGTTCTGGGCCGCGATCTAGTTTCGCTCGAGCAGGTCCGCTCGCCGCGATTATTCTTCTCAACCTGGGCAGCCCGTCCGGGTAAGTAGAAACTTACCTAACTAAAGGCCCAGGAAACTGGGCCTTTAGTTTTGCCCCGATAGCCCAATGGCAGAGGCAGACGACTTAAAATCGTCACAGTGTGGGTTCGAGTCCCACTCGGGGCACTTGCCAGCAAATTTCCAGAAATCTCGCATACTCTATAGAAGTCTCAATCAAGGAGTATTCGTGGACATTGCAATTTGGATCATTCTCGGGCTGGTAGTCGTAGCAGGTCTGTGGCTATGGGCAACCTACAACGGACTGGTAACCCTCAAGGTTCGAGTCGATGAAGCCTGGAGTGATATCACTATCCAGCTAAAGCGCCGAGCAGACCTGATTCCAAATTTGATAGAGACCGTTCGTGGCTACGCCACGCACGAGCGTGAAGTCTTTGACGCGGTAACTCGCGCTCGCGCGGCAACCGTTTCTCCTGAAGCGCTATCCCACCCAGCCCAGGCGGCAAAAGCCGAAGGCGAGTTGCAGGGAGCTCTAAAGAGTCTGTTTGCAGTATCCGAGGCCTACCCTCAGCTGGTTGCATCGGTTAACTTCTTGGAGTTGCAGCGTGAACTTACTGACACCGAAGACAAGATCATGGCTGCGCGCCGCTTCTTTAATGGTGGAGTGCGAGAGCTGAACACCAAGATTCAACAGTTCCCAACCAACGCCTTTGCCCGTTCCCTTGGCTTTACCTCTCGTGAATTCTTTGAGGTTGAGAATCCAGCTGCGATTCAAGAGCCTCCTACGGTCAAGTTCTAAGAGGCCACTTTGTATTCGGCAATAGCCGCGAATAAGCGCAA
>NZ_CBCHRQ010000004.1:0-44814 GCF_965064355.1 Aquiluna sp. | reverse complement strand
ATGCTTTTGGTCCAATTCGAACCGCCTTCTCGGGGAGAAGGGTTACCCCACCGCTTTTCGAATGCATGGAGTTCTTAGGCAAGCAAAGAAGCATTTCTCGACTAGAGGCTTTCGCATCCGCGCACTAAGATAGAGCGTCGGGCTTAGGCCCAACCATTGGGATATGGTGTAATTGGCAACACGAAGGTTTCTGGTTCCTTTGTTCTTGGTTCGAGTCCAGGTATCCCAGCAATTTAGATCCGGAGGTAAAAATGCTTGATGCATTTGCCTCCGGTTTTCTAGTTTTTGCCTTCACAGCAACCGCGCTATTTCAACTAGCTCTCGCCTTTGGCGTACCGATGGGTGAGTACGCCTACGGTGGTCAAATGCCTGGCAAGCTGCCAATCCCATATCGGGTTGCAAGCAGTATCTCCTTTTTCCTAACCCTTGCAATTGCAGGGCATTACCTAGCTCAGCTCGGGGTTGTGCCAAAGCTACTGAGCCCGGATCTAAATCAGTGGGTCAACTACGGTTTGATTGGATTTGCGACTCTTGCCGCCGTGATGAACAACATCACCAGATCGAAAAAAGAAAAGCGGCTCTGGGGTTCAACCACCATTGCGATGCTGATCGCAGCTGTGATTGTCGCGCTCTAAGCGCTAATTGACTCACCCGGCAGTAGGTAGCTGAACTCTCCACCGTGTTTGGTCACATACTCGCGGATGCGATTGTTTTGAAGCTGGTGGCCATTGTCATTCAGGATCGCGTTGTGGGTAGCAAATGCTCGCTTTGGTTTTACTGCATCTAGGTAATCAATTAGGTCCGAGATCTTCATCCATGGCGCGGCTGACGGGCAAGCAAGCACTTCAAATGGGTAGTCGCACTGGGTGTAGCTATCACCGGGGTAGAAGAGCTTGGAATTCACCAGCACTCCAACGTTCTGCACCAGTGGGATCGAGCGGTGAATTTCCTGGTGCAGATCGCCAAAGAAATCCAGTTTGAATTCACCGACTGTGACGTGTGAACCGTGGGCTACGACCTCACAGCCAACCTCAGCCAACTTCGCTGCAACATCCTGCGGTCCAAAAAACTTGAGGTTTGGGAACTGGGCTTTGATTGCTGCTAGGTGCGGCAGGTAACTGTGGTCATCGTGCAGGTGGGTTAGCACGATCGCAACTACGTTTTCTAGTTGCGGAAGTGTCGGTGAGTAAATGCCCGGGTCAACTAAAAGCTGCTGCGAAGATTCTTCGAGTAGTAAAAAAGCATGTTCGAATTTGGTGATTTTCATAGTTACCGCCTCAAAGAACAGTCTATGTTTGTGTCATCTGTGAAAGGTCGGCAATGAAGCCAATTGGAGTTCTGGTAAACCCCGCGGCAAATCGAGGTCGTGGAAACCAGGTTGGTGAACAGGTTTTCCACCAGCTTTCTAAGGCAGGCATCCCTGCCATAAACCTCTCCGCCGAGTCAGCAATAGCTGCAGCATCAAAGGCCCAAGTCGCAATCAGCGATCAAGAAATCTCAGGCGTGATTGCCGTTGGTGGCGATGGCACCGCGCAGTTGGGTGTGAACATATGCGTTCCCAATCAAATCCCGCTCGGCATAGTCCCTGCCGGTACCGGAAACGATCAGGCTAGAGAGCTAAAGATCACACTTGGTGATCCGGCAGCGGCTATCGAAAACATCCTTGCCTCCATAGACTCTCCTAAGCGAGTAGACGTAATGCGGGTGGTAACCGGTGAGCGAGAGTTTTGGTCCTTCGGGTCTATTTCTGCAGGCTTTGATGCGATCTGCGCCAAGCGAGCCAATGGTTTGAAGTGGCCTAAGGGCCCAAACTCCTATGTGGCAGCAATGCTGCTGGAGCTTCCAAGTTTCAAGCCCATCGAGTATCGGCTAACCGTGGACGGTGAACACCGAACCGTACGTGCAATGCTCTGCGGTGTTGCAAATATCCAAAACTTTGGCGGAGGAATGAGAATCTCTCCGGAATCTGACTGTCACGATGGTGAGCTAGAGGTCTTTATCCTGCACGAGGTTTCAAGGCCCAGGCTATTGAGGATCTTCCCAACTGTTTACAAAGGCGAACACGTCAAGTTTCCAGAGATAGAAATATTCAAGGCCAAATCCATTCGGCTGGAAAATGACAACTACCCAATTTCTTGCGACGGTGAAATCGTCGGACACGCTCCATTTAGCGTCGAAATCCACCCTGGAGCGTTGCAGGTCTTTAGCGCTTAGATTGCCAAGTCCCTGGTTTTGTGGCAAACTTCTCAGGTTGCTTTCGGCTCCATCGTTTAGCGGCCTAGGACGCTGCCCTCTCACGGCAGTAGCGCGGGTTCAAATCCCGCTGGAGTCACGAATTCCGCCTCTGATTGACCTTTGGTCTTAGGGGCGGATTTCTTTTATCCTCGCCAGCGTTTAGAAAAGCTGGTTGCCACCACGATAAACACCACCGGGATCAACGCCGCGGCATTTAGCCCGCCAAAGGTGAAAAGCAGCAGGATGGTGCCGGAAATCGCTCCACCAAAAGCGCCAGACAGGTTCATCAAAGAGTCGCTAAATCCCTGAACCTTAGTCTTTTCATCGGTGGGCAGCACCTCGGTGAGAAGTGCACTGCCAGCAACTGTTGCGGCTGACCAGCCCAAGCCCAAAAGGAACAGACCGACTATAACCATCTGGAAGTTATTCTGGCCAAGACCTGCAACACCGATGGCGGCAAGGAAGATTAATTGCCCCAGCACAATCGTTTTTATCGATCCGATTCGGTCGGCTAGCAATCCGAATACCGGCGCAAACGCATACATGCCAGCGATGTGCAGTGAGATGGTTAGCCCAACGTCTGACAGTGAGTGGCCGCCAGAACTCAAGTGAGCCGGGGTCATGCTCATTACCGACACCATGACCATGTGGCTCAGCGCGATGGTCAGCACCGCATAGCCAGCCATCGGGCGTTCGCGAATAACCGCAATTGCAGCCTTGAAGCCGGGGTTGATCCTGCGAGCAGGAAGCCCCGCAATTTCCTTGGCAATCAAAAGCGGATCGGGTCTCAGGCCAAACCAGAAAATCAAAGTCGAGGTGAGCTGGGCAAAGATTGTAAATAGAAATGGTCCGGCCAGATGTGGCAGTCCTATCGCTAAGCCAAGGTTTTCCCCCGGGGAAATGAGATTCGGCCCGACAACCGCGCCAATTGTGGTTGCCCAAACCACTAGCGAGAGGTCTTTGCCTCGAGGGCCTGAAACCGGAATGTCGGCTGCTGCGAAGCGAGCCTGAAGGGAGACTGCCGAACCTGCACCGAGCAAAAATAGTGCCAGCAGTTCGATTGGGAAAGAGCGCAGTGATGTCGCCAAAATCATGCTCATAGCCCCTGTGATAGCTATCGCTGCGCCGGTTGCCAGGGCAACTCGACGCCCCATGCGATAGGCCAGGTTGGCAAGCGGAATAGCGCTGGCCGCACTTCCCAGGGTGCTCAAAGTTGCAGCTGCTCCAGCCCAGGCAGTGGTGCCGGAGAGCTCGACTGCCAGCAGAGCACCCACAGACAAGGTAGCGCCAAGGCCAAAACCACCGAATGCTTGGCCTAAAGCCAAGACCTTCACGGTGCGCTTTTGAAGCCTTGAAAGCTGCTCTGGCTGATAGTTACTCACTACCTAAGCCTACAGCTTGCCGTAAACTTCTAACCTACGCACTCGCGAGGTGAAACATGTCAAACAAGCCGCTTACTCTGGCTGAAAAGCTCTGGAGAGACCACTTGGTGGTCAAGGGCGAAAACGGCGCACCAGATTTGATCTACATCGACCTTCACCTAATCCACGAGGTAACCAGCCCACAGGCTTTTGATGGCCTAAGACTTGCCGGCCGGCAGCTGCGCCGCAAAGACCTAACCATTGCGACCGAGGACCACAACACCCCCACCCAAGACATCCACCTGCCAATTGCGGATTTGACTTCTAGGACTCAGGTTCAGGCGCTGCGCGATAACACCAAAGAATTTGGTGTCCGAATTCACTCTTTGGGAGATAAGAACCAGGGCATCGTGCACGTGGTTGGCCCACAGCTTGGCTTGACCACGCCTGGGCTCACCATTGTCTGTGGCGACTCTCACACCTCCACCCACGGAGCATTTGGTTCCTTGGGAATCGGCATCGGCACCAGCGAGGTCGAGCACGTAATGGCGACTCAGACTTTGCCGCTTGCTCCTTTCAAGACCATGGCAATCAATGTTGAGGGAACTTTGCGTCCGGGAGTGAGCGCGAAAGACATCATCTTGGCCGTGATTGCCAAGATCAGCGCAAGCGGTGGTCAGGGATACGTTTTGGAATACCGCGGTAGCGCGATTAGAGCGCTATCGATGGAAGGTCGCATGACCATCTGCAACATGTCTATCGAAGCCGGGGCTCGTGCCGGAATGGTAGCTCCAGACCAAATCACATTTGATTACCTAGAGGGACGCCCACACGCTCCAACCGGGGCCGACTGGGATGCAGCCCTTACCTACTGGAAGACCCTGGCAACTGACGAGGGCGCTGTTTTTGACGCCGAAGTCTTTATTGATGCAGACAGCTTGGATCCATTTGTCACCTGGGGCACCAACCCAGGTCAAGGTGTCTCGCTGATGGACAGCGTTCCAGACCCAAGCTCAATTACCGATTCCAGCGAGCGCGCAGCCGCAGAGCGTGCCCTGGAATACATGGACCTGCGTCCTGGCACCAAGATGAAGGACATCCCGGTCAACACCGTGTTCCTCGGTTCTTGCACCAACGCTCGTATTGAAGACCTTCGGGCGGCAGCTGAGATAGTCAAGGGCCGCAAGAAGGCCGATGGCGTTCGAATGATGGTTGTGCCCGGTTCGGCAATGGTTCGTTTGCAGGCTGAAGCTGAGGGGCTCGACAAGGTTTTCAAAGACTTTGGTGCCGAGTGGCGCTTTGCCGGTTGCTCGATGTGTTTGGGCATGAACCCAGATCAACTGGGAGTTGGCGAACGCGCAGCTTCGACCTCGAACCGTAACTTTGAGGGACGCCAGGGTAAGGGTGCTAGAACCCACCTGGTCTCGCCGGTGGTTGCTGCCGCAACCGCAGTTCGAGGAACCCTTTCCGCTCCTTCGGACCTGGAGGCGTAAATGGAAAAGATTTCAGTTTTCGAAGGCGTTGCAGCCCCACTAAAGCGCTCGAGTGTCGACACCGACCAGATCATCCCTGCGGTTTACCTAAAGCGAATCACCAAGACTGGTTTTGAAGATGGACTATTTGCCCACTGGCGTGGCCAGGAGCCGGACTTTGTTTTGAACCAGCCGGTATTTCAAAATTCTGAGATTCTGGTGACCGGTCCAGATTTTGGTACCGGTTCATCTCGTGAGCACGCGGTCTGGGCACTTCGAGACTTTGGCTTTAGGGCGGTATTCAGCCCAAAGTTTGCCGATATCTTTAGGGGCAACTCCGGAAAGCAGGGCCTAATCGCTGGCGTAATTTCCGAGAGTGACATGGAGGCTATGTGGGCGGCTATCGATGCCAATCCAGGCATTAGGGCCAAGGTTGATCTACCTGCCCAGTTGGTTACCATCGGTGAGCTAAGCGTGAGTTTCGAAATCGACGAATACACTAAGTGGCGTCTCACGGAGGGTCTCGATGACATCGGGATCACCTTGCAAAACGAGGCAGCAATAGCCGCGTTTGAGGCTAAGCGAGAGTCTTGGAGACCCAAGACTCTTCCGGCCAAAGGAGTCTAAGTGAGCCAAATCACTATCAACGGTGGTAAGCCACTTGCCGGCCGCGTAGATCTCAAAGGCGCGAAGAACCTAGTTACCAAGGCGATGGTTGCTTCCCTTTTAGGTGAGAGCCCATCCATCCTCAGAGACGTTCCTCACATCTCGGATGTTGAGGTTGTTTCTCGCCTGCTGCAGCTACACGGTGTGACTATTGCTCACGATTCGGTGACCGGCGATATGGTGCTTGACCCAGCGAATGTCGAGCAGGCTCGAATGGTTGACATCGATGCTCACGCTGGTAGCTCGCGTATTCCAATTTTGTTCTGCGGTCCACTTCTTCACAGACTCGGCGAAGCATTCATTCCAGGTCTGGGTGGTTGCGAGATCGGTGACCGTCCGGTTGATTTTCACTTTGACGTGTTGCGTGCCTTTGGTGCGGTAATCGAAAAGCTTCCAACCGGAACCCGCCTAAGCGCACCAGATGGACTCAAGGGCGCAAAGATTTCTCTTCCTTACCCTTCGGTGGGTGCAACCGAGCAGGTCTTGCTATCGGCAACCACCGCCTCTGGACTGACAGAACTCTCGGGCGCAGCAATTGAGCCTGAGATCATCGACCTGATTTCGATTTTGCAAAAGATGGGTGCCATCATCTCGGTGGACACCGACCGGGTGATTCGCATCGAGGGCGTGAAATCCCTCAAGGGCTTTACCCACCAAGCGCTATTTGACCGTAATGAGGCTGCCAGCTGGGCAGCAGCTGCGCTGGCGACCAAGGGTGACATCTTTGTCGGTGGAGCTCGCCAGCTGGAGATGATGACTTTCCTAAATGTTTATCGCAAGGTTGGCGGTCAGTTTGACATCGAGGATGATGGAATTCGTTTCTATCACCCTGGCACCGAGCTTCAGCCGGTTGTTATTGAAACCGATGTCCACCCAGGATTTATGACCGACTGGCAGCAACCACTTGTGGTTGCTCTGACCCAGGCCAAGGGCATCTCGATTGTGCACGAGACGGTTTATGAGAACCGCTTTGGTTTCACCGATGCCCTGAACCAAATGGGTGCTCAAATTCAGATTTATCGTGAGTGCCTGGGCGGTAACCCATGCCGATTTGGTCAGCGTAACTTCAACCACTCGGCGGTTATCTCCGGTCCTACTCCGCTGCACGGAGCAGATATTCGAGTCCCCGATTTGCGCGGTGGCTTTAGTCACGTCGTGGCGGCGCTGGCTGCCGAGGGCACCTCGAATGTTTCAAACGTCCAGCTGATCTCTCGTGGTTACGAACGCTTCATCGACAAGCTCGGTGCATTGGGTGCCGACTTCAAGATCGAAGGCTAAGAAAATGGCAGAGGCTAAGTTGCCCAAAGTTCTTCGCGAGAAGAGCTTTGTTTTCACCTTGGTCGCGTCGATCCTGGCCCCAATTATTCGCTTGTTTTTTCGGGTGAAAACCGAGGGTGTAGAGAACCTGCCAAAGGGTGGCTACATCTTGGTTGCCAACCACGTGAACTACTTAGACCCACTAGCTTTTGCCTACTCAGTTTTTATCTCAATGAAGCGCACCCCGCACTACCTTGCCAAAGAGTCGCTGTTTCGGCTGCCGGTAATTGGGGCATTACTTCCTAAGGTCGGACAGATTCCGGTGTATCGCACCGGTCGCTCTAATGAAGAGCCACTGCGAGCAGCCGTGGACTTTCTGAAAGCTGGTCAGGTGGTTGTGGTTTTCCCGGAGGGAACCCTGACTCGTGATCCAGATCTTTGGCCGATGCGCGGAAAATCGGGTGCTATTAGATTGGCAATTGAACTTGGCTTGCCAATTGTTCCTGCCGGTCACTGGGGAATCGAAAAGATCATGGGTACCTACTCAAAAAAGTTCCGTCCAAATCCTTTCCACGTTGTTCGAGTGAAAATTGGCAAACCTATGCGCTTTGACGAACTTCGCAAAGATGGCGTGAGTGCTCAAGAGGTCAACCAAGCCACCGAGAAGGTCATGCGGGCTATCTCTTCAATCGTGGGTGAACTTCGCGGCGAGACGCCACCTAAGGAGCTTTGGGATCCTGCGAAGCATGGTCAGACCGAGATCGGTAACTTTAGGAAGAGCAAGTGAGTCGCGTTGTAGTTATGGGTGCCGGTTCCTGGGGAACCACAATCGCCAAGGTCATTGCCGATGCCGGTAACGAGGTTGTGCTTTGGTCAAGGCGCGAAGAAGTTGCGGTCGAGATTAATGAGACCAAGCGCAATAGCGACTACCTGCCCGGGATCGATCTTCCCTCAAGACTGACTGCCACTAGCGATTTAGCTTTTGCCCTTCAGGACGCCGAGCAGATTTACCTGGCGATTCCGTCTCAAAGCTTGCGCCAAAGTCTTGAGTCTTGGAAAGAGTTCATTCCAAAAAACGCAACCCTGATTAGCTTGATCAAGGGTCTTGAGCAGGGGACCGGCTTGCGTATGAGCGAAGTTATGGCATCTGCAACCGGATTGCCTATGACTCACATGGCCGTGGTTTCCGGCCCGAACCTAGCGTTAGAGATTGCCAAGCAGGAGCCTGCAGCTTCGGTTTGCGCCTGTGCTGATGTGGATCGGGCAAACGAAGTAGCTAGAACCTGCTCGAATGACTACTTCACCGTTTTCACCAACCAGGATGTTATCGGGACTGAACTCGGCGGTGTCCTCAAGAACCTAATTGCTGTGGCAATTGGAATCGTGAACGGATTGGGTCATGGCCAAAACACCAAGGCGTCGATCATGACCAGAGGTTTGACGGAGATCACAAAGTTTGCAGTTGCCCACGGCGCTAGGCGCAGAACCATGTTTGGACTTGCCGGCCTCGGCGACCTAATTGCAACCAGCGAGTCATCGCTTTCACGTAACTTTAGAGCAGGTGAAATGCTCGGCCAGGGATTCACCAAGCGTGAGGTGCTAAAGCGCATGCAGCAGACTGCCGAGGGCCTGAGTTCTGTCGAACCGGTTTTGGAAAGTGCAGTTCAAAAGGGCATCGAAATGCCAATCGTTTCCCAGGTGAGCGATGTGCTAAACGGGCGTATGAAGCCTGAGGACTTTGGTCGCCAGCTGAACCTCGCGGATGACGTCGAGGTCGAATTTTGATTCGGCTAGCTTTGATTTACGGCGGTGCCTCATCTGAGCACAGCGTTTCTTGCGTGACCGCTCTAGGCGTTTACTCGGCAATCGATAAATCAAAGTATGAGGTGATTCCAATTGGAATTACACCTGAGGGAAAGTTCGTGCTGAACCCTATTTCAGCCGACTGGAAGCTGTCGGACAGCCCAACTGTTAGAGACGGCACAGAGGTCTATCCAGCTCTTGGCGGTGGCGTGTGGAGAATGGCAGACGGCACTGACCTAGGCGTTATTGATGTCGCATTCCCAGTGCTGCACGGTCCAAACGGTGAGGACGGTTCGATCCAGGGACTACTTCAGCTGTGTGAAGTTCCATACGTTGGAAATGGTGTGTTGGCATCGGCTGTGGCAATGGAGAAATCCAAGGCTAAAGCGCTATTCCAAAATGCTGGAATTTCCGTTGCAGCAGGTTTAGTTGTCACCGAGAAAGAATTTGATCTCAACCCACAGGGGTTCCTCAAACAGTGCCAAGAGCACTTCGATCTTCCAGTTTTTGTAAAACCATCTCGCTCGGGATCCTCAGTTGGCGTCAGCAAAGTGAAAGAGCTTGAAGACCTAGAAGCCGCGATTATCGAAGCGTTTACTCACGACAACACCGTTTTGGTCGAAACCACGGTGGTTGGCCGCGAGGTCGAATGTGCGGTTTTGGAACTTCCAACCGGTGAGCTAAAAGTTTCCTTGGCGGGCGAGATTGTTGTTACCGGTCGCGAGTTTTACGACTACGAAGCTAAGTATCTAGGCGGCGGAGCCGACCTTTTAGTTCCAACCTCGCTCAGCGCTGCAGAGCTGAATGAAATGCATGATTTGGCTAAGCGAGCTTTTAGAGCGCTTGGGTGTTCTGGTCTTGCTAGGACCGATTTCTTTTTGACTAACTCTGGTTTTATCATCACCGAGGTAAACACCATGCCCGGCTTTACGCCAATATCGATGTATCCATCGCTTTGGCAGGCAACCGGGGTGAGCTACTCCGAGTTGGTTGACACTTTGATTCAGACCGGTCTGAGCCTAGGCACCCAGCCGCGCTAGTTGGTTATCTCAGTGCAGACTTTGGTCGCTGGGATCTTTGAAACAGCATTGGCGAGGGCCTCAAGAGCGGAAACCCCACTTGCCATATTTGAGTCAACAATTACCTCAACCGCGGGGTTTCTGGCGAAGCTGATAAATCGGTAGTTCGGGGCTTGTGAGTCATCAACCAACCAGTCCACGCCACCGGCACTTACGCAGCTAAGAGCCGAAACCTCAACCATCTCAAGCCCGCACCTTGCGATGATTGCGGCCGGTTCACCCCAGGCCGATGTGGCTTGGGCATTGGTGAGGCGCTGGGGCAGTTCCCCAATCGAAGAGGGGTAGCGAACTGAAACCTCCGCACAGGCAGGGTCATTTGCCATGGCTGCCGGCTCTAGGTTTACGGTTGCGGCACAGGCGCTAAGTAGCGGAATTAGCAGTAGAAGCAGAAGTTTTCGCATCAAATACAGGCTAGCGTTGGTTTGTGAATTATTCAGGCCCAACCGTATTTGAACTAGGCGAAGTTGCCGCCCTCAAGGCTGCGGTGAAGAACTTTCGCAAGGTGGAGACCACCTTGGTGGGTTCCGGCGACGACGCTGCGGTAGTTGCAGTTAGCGATGGCCGCTTTGTGGTGACCACCGACACCATGGTTGAGGGTCACGACTTTAGAACCGATTTCTCATCCGGCTATGACCTTGGGTTCAAAGCTTTAGCCAGCAACGTCGCAGATGTCGCCGCCATGGGGGCCAAGCCGATTGCTTTGGTAGTTGCGATGGTGATACCTAAGAACACCACTCAGATGTGGCTGGAAGACTTTGCTCGCGGATTACAGGCCGGTTGCAACCAGTTAGCCCCAGAGTGTGAGATTGTCGGCGGAGATCTAGCCTCCGGAGAGCAAATTGTGATTGCAGTAACGGCACACGGCCATCTCGCGGGTGCTAATCCGGTATTGCGCTCAGGTGCCAAGCCAGGCGACAAAGTCGCTCTAGCCGGCACCTTGGGACGTGCTGCGTGTGGCTTGGATTTGCTGCTGCACCAGGATAAGTCGCTAGCTAAGGCTTATGACGAGTGGGTTGCGGTGCAGCTTCGCCCAACTCCACCGATTGAGCTTGGAGTATTGGCTGCTAAGAGTGCAACTGCGATGCTGGATGTCTCCGATTCACTGGCTTTGGACTGCAACCGCTTGGCTCAGGCATCCGATGTTTCAATCGAGCTGGACCGCACCAAGTTGGAGGGCTACGCAGCAGTTTTGGAGCTGGCCGCGCAATCTATGGACGCCCGAGATGACTTAGCTCGAGACTCAATGGATTGGGTACTCTATGGCGGAGAAGATCATCCGCTGTTGGCTACCTTCCCCAAAGACTCTGAGATCCCAAGAGGCTTCAAGGTGATTGGCCAGGTTGTAAAGCGCCAAAAGGACGCAGTAACCCTTGGGGGAGTTGTTTTAGAGGCGCGCGGTTGGGACTCGGTTAGCTCCTAGGCGTGTAATTCGCTGTTTAGCTCAATACCCTGGCCCTCGCGAGCAATCGCCTCAACGGCTCCGGTTTGAGAATTTCTTCTAAATAGCAGTCCCGGCAGCCCACTGAGTTCTGCTGCCTTTACGACCTGGCTTCTGCCATCAACCTTCAGGGTCACCTTGGTACCGGCGGTGATGTAGAGACCTGCCTCCACGGTGGAATCGTCGCCAATCGAAATTCCCACACCGGAGTTAGCACCCAGTAGCGCGCGCTTGCCAATGGATACCTTGTGCTTTCCGCCACCGGAAAGGGTTCCCATGATTGATGCACCGCCACCAATGTCAGAGCCATCGCCAACCACGACACCCTGTGAGATGCGTCCCTCGACCATAGAGGTTCCCAGGGTTCCGGCGTTGAAGTTCACAAAGCCCTCGTGCATAACAGTTGTGCCGGGGGAGAGGTGGGCACCTAGTCGGACCCGGTTGGCATCAGCAATGCGAACCTTCTTAGGAACCACGTAGTCAATCAGTCTTGGAAACTTATCGATCGAGTGGGCGATGACACCGTGATTACGAAGCGTTACGGTTTTGGCTTCAAAATCCTCAAGTGTCATAACACCGCGATTGGTGAATGCCACAATCGGCAGGTTTGGAATAAGACCCTCAAGATTGATGGTGTTTGGCTGCACCAATAGGTGAGAGAGCAGTTGAAGTCGTAGGTAGGCATCCTGGGTTGAGGTCACCGGATTTGAAAGTTCAATCTCCACGCGAATAACTTCGGTTCTCACGTTGCGGAGTTCGTCAACGCCAACCAGCTCGTCTAGTTCTCTTGGTGAAAACCACTGCAGGTCGGATTTGGGAGCCTCGCCAACGGCTGGCTCTGGGAACCAGGCGTCCAAAACAGTGCCATCTTGTGCAATGGTGGCCAATCCGTGGCCCCAGGCCTTATCAGTTAGGTATGTCGCGCTCATCCTCAACAGAATACAGGTAGCCTTTTTGCCATGGCACTTGATACTTCGAACCTTGTTGAGCTCACGATGGCGATTTGCGACATCGAATCGGTCTCCGGCAATGAGGCGGCGCTCGCCGATGAGGTTGAAAAGCTGCTTTCGGGCCGTAAGCACCTAAGCGTTTTCAGAGATGGCGACGCAGTTGTTGCCAGCACAAATCTTGGGCGTGATTCCAGGGTTGTACTTGCCGGGCACCTAGACACCGTTCCGATTGCCAACAATCTGCCAACTAAGCTGCATCACTTCGAGCGCGAGCAGGTGATTGTCGGTCGCGGCACTGTGGATATGAAGGCCGGCGTGGCTGTGATGCTCAAGCTCGCAGTGGAACTTACCGAACCAAAGTTTGATATCACCTGGGTGTTTTATGACAACGAAGAGGTTGCCAGTGACCTAAACGGTCTTGGCCGCCTAGTTCGCAACCAACCAGAGTTGATCAAGGGTGATTTTGCTGTGCTGTGTGAACCAACCAGCGCTTTAATCGAGGGTGGTTGCAATGGCACCATTCGTATTGAAGTTTCAGCCACTGGCAAAAAGGCGCACTCTGCAAGACCATGGATGGGCGAGAACGCGATCCACAAACTCGCACCTGTTCTCGAAAAATTAGCTGCCTATCAGCCGGAAACTTTAAATGTCGACGGACTCGAATACCGCGAGAGCCTGAACGCAGTTTTGGCTCACGCTGGAATTGCCAGCAACGTAATTCCAGACAGGGCAACTCTTACGGTGAACTACCGCTTTGCTCCTTCTCGCAGCGGTGAGGAAGCAGAATCGCTGATGCGTGCGTTCTTTGCAGGTTTTGAGGTGGTCGTGACGGACCTTGCCGTGGGCGCTAGGCCGGGTCTGAACACCCCGCAGGCGCAGGCTTTTATCGCCGCACTCGGTTCTGAGGTGAAGCCTAAATATGGCTGGACCGACGTTGCGCGCTTTAGCGCTTTGGGAATCCCGGCGGTGAACTACGGACCTGGCGATCCTTCTTTAGCTCACGCCGACAACGAAAACGTTCCAGTAGGTCATCTTTTTGACTGCGAAGCCGGCTTGCGAAGCTGGCTCAGCGGAAACTAATTTGGCTATCTGGCGGTATTTCTGGGATAATTGAGACTTACGCGCAATACCCAGGAGTAGTTCTTATGGCAGCAATGAAGCCTCGCACCGGAGACGGTCCAATGGAGGCAGAACGCGAACCACGCGGCCTAATCGTCCTTCGAGTCCCACTTGAGGGTGGGGGACGTCTAGTCGTTTCTGTAAATGAAGCCGAAGCAACTGAACTTCACAAAGTTCTAGCCAGCGCAATCAAGAAGTAGTTATTCGCCTTTTGCGATAAGTAGCAAGCCGTCCCCAACCATGGAGATGCTTGAGATAAATCCACTCACGTTAGCAAATGCTTTGATTGTCGCGCGCAATGCCCCTGTCTCATCATCACGAAGTGTTGGGTTTGGAACTCGATCCCGCCATAGCGCGTGAGAGATAGCCAAAGCGCCACCCGGTCGAATCAATCCAACCGCAGTCGGCAATAGCTCTTCGAGCTCCAGTGGATCGATGTCCAAAAACACCAGGTCATAGCCACTCTCGGCCATGTTTCCCATTACAGCTTTGGCCCTGCCGGTGATAACGCGAATCCGGCTGGCTGGGATATCGGCAGCTGCGAAATTCTTGCGAGCAACATTTTGATACTCAGGTTCGTTGTCGATTGTGGTGAGGATGGAATCCTTTGAGGCACTGAGTAACCAAAGTCCGGAGACACCGGCTCCTGTGCCAGCCTCAACAATGTTCTTTGCCTTCGAAATGGCTGCTAGAACCGCTAGCTGAGAACCGGTGGCGGGGGTGACTGACTCAACTCCGAGTTGATCGGCATGGTGCCTAGCCTCAGCAATCCAAGTGGGTTCGACGGCATAGTCTTCGGCGAATTTCCAGCTGGATATTTTGTCAATCATGATGTCACTAAGCATAGGTAGGGAATGCCTGCAAAGCCCGGATTCGAAAGCAGTAAACTCAAAGGATGTTTGGTCTAAGCGCTGAGAAACTGATTCTGCTTGCGCTGCTTGCCGTGTTGATTATTGGACCTGAGCGTTTGCCCCACTATTCCAAGCAGCTAGCGGAGTGGATCAAGAAGGCCAGACGCATGGTTGACAATGCTCAGACTCAAATGAAGTCAGAGCTTGGGGATGGTTTTGAAGACCTGGACTGGAAAAAGCTAGATCCGCGTCAGTATGACCCTAGAAGAATTGTTCGCGATGCATTGCGGGAGCCACTGCGCCAGCCAAATGCAGCTGAAAAGCTAAACCGCCCTAAGGCTCATCAGCCTTTGAACGTCGGCGAATCTGCGCCGTTTGACAAAGAAGCGACCTAAAGCCACTTAGCTAGTTTCGTCATTAGCGGGGCCATCTTCTTGTATTCCTTAGCCCTGGTTGGCAAGCCAATTGGCAACTTGTTAGCAACACCGATTGTTCGGGTCTCGGTGAAACGCAGTAGCCCCTGAGGTCCTGATCGCCTTCCCGTTCCAGATTGCTTCATGCCGCCCATTGGGGCTGCCATCGAAGCCATGCTGGCGCGGTATCCCTCGTTGATGTTTACCGAACCAGCCATCAACCTGGATGCGAGCTGAAGTGCCTTGGAGCGATCTCCAACTACCGATGCGTTTAGGCCAAATTCGGTTGCGTTAGCAAGCTCTACCGCTTCGTCCAAGGTGTCATACCCAACCAGCGCCATAACCGGGCCAAATACCTCTTTAGTCATAATTTCTGCAGTCTTAGGAACTGCGGTCAAGACTGTTGGGGCGTAGAAGTTTGGGCCTAGATTCTCCAAGCGCTTTGCGCCGGTCAGAACCTTGGCACCCTCGGCCACCGCACGATCAACAAATCCAGAAACTCGATCCATCTGAGCTTTTGAGGTGAGGGATCCGACATCGTGTGAATAGGAATCCGAGGATCCAACAGTCATGGACTCAATTCGGCGCTTCAAAATAGTTGCAAACTCAGCGATTACCGTATTTGGAACGTAAAGACGTTCGATAGATACGCAGAGCTGACCGGCGTTACCAAAAGCTGAACCCAGGGCAATTTCTGCTGCCTGCTCGAGGTTTGCACCAGGCAGCACGATCAACGGATTCTTGCCACCAAGTTCAAGGCTGTAGCCGATGAGTCTCTTGGCCGCGCGCTCCGCGACGATGCGACCGGTCGGAGTAGATCCGGTAAACGCGACGTAATCAGCGTTGTCGGTGACGGCATTTCCTACCTCATTGGCTTCACCTTGCACCACCTGCCAAATCGCCTCTGGGACTCCAGCCTTGATTGCCAATCCTCTAGCGAAGGCGACGGTCTTGGCGGTTTGATTATCCGCCTTTTGGACCACGGCATTTCCGGCCATAAGAGCTGGTAAGACATCCATCATGGTTAGCGCGAGCGGGTAATTCCAAGGGGTGATGATGCCAACCACTCCAACCGGGGCAGGCTCTACAAATGCAGTCAACATAACTGGAACACCGGCCTTGACGCGCTTGCGGCGCATGAGCTTCGGGGCAACCTTGGCGTAGTAGGAGATGGCTCCAAGTGCTCCGGCAACCTCTTCGAAGGCGTGAGAGCGGGACTTGCCGGTTTCTGCCTGGAGCTGGTCCATCATGGCTTCTTGCTCTTTTGCCAAGATCGCAGCCAATTTTTTGGCAACCAGCGACCGGTGCTGCACCGACTTTGCCCAGCTAGGCTGCACCACTCGACCAAGCTGAAATGCGTGGGCAACTTCTTCAGCGCTAAAGCCCTGGATGTCGTGGAGCTTCTCCCCGGTGAGCGGGCTTACGACCGAAATTAGATTCATAGCTATATCTAACGGGGTTTTAGACCTAAAGACTTCCCACTTAGGCCAATTGGTATCGAAGCAATTTGCTTGGCAAGCTCGACAATCTGAATTGAAATCTCGTGTTCTGGGTGTGAAACCACAAGCGGCACACCCTGATCCGAGGCCTCTCGGAGCTCGCTGCTAATCGGCAGCTGGGCTAAAAGTTCTACTGTCTGTCCACTGAGAGTGCTCAATCGATCGGCAACAGCCTGCCCACCACCCTGACCGAAGATGTATTGATTTCCGGAATCGCTGGGTAGATAACTCAGATTCTCAATCACCCCAAGGATTTCCTGACCGGTCTGCAATCCAATCGCTCCGCTTCGCTCCGCCACGGTGGCAGCAGCAGATTGCGGGGTGGTGATAACCAAGGAACGTGCTTTTTTCAAAAGCTGCCCCAGGCTGATTGCGACATCTCCGGTGCCAGGAGGAAGGTCAACCAACAGATAGTCCAGGTCACCCCAGTAAACGTTGGTTAGAAATTGCTCAATTGCTCGATGCAACATTGGTCCACGCCAACCGACAGGTTGGTTATCGGTGACAAAGAATCCGATTGACATTACCTTCACGCCGAAGGCAATCGGAGGCAAAATCAAATCGTCCAACTGTGTTGGATTCTCACTGATGCCCAGTTGCCCGGGAATGGAATAGCCAAAGATATCGGCATCTATCAGCCCAACCTTGTGGCCAAGTTCAGCTAGAGCAACCGAAATATTCGTGGTTAGCGTGCTCTTTCCGACCCCACCTTTACCGCTTCCGACGAAGATCACCTGGGTGAAGTTATCGTCTTGGGCGAACGGGTTGAATCTCAGTGGCGCATCACCGCGCAGCTTTACCTTCAGCTCATCGCGTTCGGCTTGGGTCATTACAGACATGGTTAGCTCATAAGAGGAAAAGCTCTCACTGAGAACCTCGCGAACATCTCGTTCGATCTTCTGCGCTGCCGGGCAGCCTGCAATTGTGAGTTTTACGATGACCGAAGCTGTGACATCGGTTTCGGAGGTGATCTCAACCATCCCAAGCTCGGTGATTGGGGCTCTGAGCTCTGGGTCAATAACCAGCTTCAAAGCGGCTAGCGCTTTGCTCATTTGGTCTTTTTAGGCTTGTTTTGCAGCTCTTCTAAAAGCTCTCGCACCGCTTCGCGCAGTTCGTCCTTGACGAAGTCCTTGGTGGCAACTTCATCCAGGGCAAGCTTGAGCGCTGCGACCTCGCGGGCCAGGTATTCGGTGTCGGCTAGGTTTCGCTCAGCACGCTGACGGTCCTGCTCAAACTTGACTCGGTCACGGTCATCCTGGCGGTTCTGAGCCAAAAGAATCAAAGGCGCAGCATAGGAAGCCTGAAGCGAGAGGATCAGGGTCAAAAGGCTGAAGTTCAATGCTCTCGGGTCATACTGAGCATTCACGGGTGCCAAGGTGTTCCAAGATAGCCAGATCATCACGATGATGGTCATGGTGATCAGGAACGCGCCGGTTCCCATTGCTCGGGCAAAACTCTCCGAGATGCGGCCAACCGCTTCTTGGTTCATGCTCGGGGCACGGAATACTCTTCGAGCCTTAGGGGTCTCGAGAGGTGATTGATTTCTGGCCATCATCAGGCCTCACTTCTCCAGTCATCCGGCAACAGGTGGTCCAAAACATCGTCCACGGTCACAACACCGAGCATGTGACGCTCGGCGTCAACCACCGGCAGAGCTACCAGGTCGTAGGTGGCAAGGTCACGGTGAATCTGCGAGATAGAGGTATCCACGTGGATTGGTTCTTGATCTGAATCCAGTAGCGATGCCAATCGCTCGTGCGGGGGATAGCGCAATAGTTTTTGGAAGTGAACCACGCCAAGGTACTTGCCGGTCGGGGTCTCATACGGTGGCAGCGTCACAAAAACCTGAGCAGCTAGCACTGGCTCGACTTCCTTGCGGCGAATCAACGCCATCGCCTCTGCCACGGTTGTGTCGGCAGCACAAATGATTGGTTCCGGGGTCATCATTCCACCGGCGGTATACGGCTCATACTTCAAAAGTTCGCGAATATCATCCGCTTCCTCTTGGTCCATCAGGTCCAAAAGAGTCTCGGTGCGTTCCTTTGAAAGATTCTGCATAAGGTCCGCTGCGTCGTCAGGATCCATCAGGTCCAAAACCTCGGCGGCTCGCTCATCCTCAAGTTCGTTCATGATCTCGAGCTGCTCTTCCTCAGGAAGTTCTTCGAGCAGATCGGCCAAACGTTCGTCATCGAGTTCCTCTGCAAGCGCGATCATTCGGTCTTCTGGAAGCTCCAGCACTGCGGTCGCCAAGTCGGCCGGGCGAAGATCAGCGACCGTTGAAAGTAGCTGTTGAGCATCTTGCTCGGCCGGGTTTTGCTTGTTCTCCTGAACGTCTTGCCACATCACAAACTCAGTTGGACCCTTGGCAAACGGTAGTGCTGTGTTCTTTGGCCTTCGGACAAATAGCTCGCTCAGCTGCCAGTCGCCACGCTTGTTCTTCTCGATGGCGAAGTCTTCGATGGTGGCATCACCTGAGCCATCCAACAGGGTGACCTTGCGGCCGAGGATCTCTGCAATCGCGCGCACTTCTTGGCCACGCTGTGAGAAGCGGCGTAGGTCAATGAAACCGTTCGTCATTAGTTGGCCAGGGGCAATTGCAGTGACTCGTGCGACTGGAAGAAAGACCCTTCTACGGCCGGAGATTTCGATTACAAAGCCGGTTGCCTGGGGTGGCAATGACTTTCGGTACGCCATTAGAACGTCAATGACTTTTCCAACTCGATCTCCGAGTGGGTCAAAGACGCCACAGCTAGCCAATCTGGCCACGAATACTCTGGTTGCGCTCACAGAGATAACCTTATTCTGCAAATGCAAACTTCTGGCAAAATGCTTACATGACAGATGTTCGCCCTAACCCAAAAAATGGCCGTCCTGGACCTACCGTCCCAAAGGGTCACTCACTTGGCGAGTTCCCGAATTACCAAGATGCCACCAAGTTGGTGGAGCGTCTGATCGCGGGCGACTTTGCGCCAAACAAGATCTCGATCATTGGTCACGACCCAGTTTTGGTTGAACGAGTTCGAACTCGACTGGGCTATGGGCGTGTAGCGCTCTCAGGAGCTGTCACTGGTTTTTGGTTGGGTTTGATTTTCGCATTGCTAATCGGCGCTGGGATTGAGGTTTCCCCAGAGGGCGGGGTGAACTACCTGCCGCAGCAGTTCTTCTCAGTTTTAGTGGTGGCAGCAGGCTTGGGCATGCTGTTCCAAATCATTAGATTCTCGACCACGAAAAACAAGCGATCATTTTTGTCATCCCAAATGCCAATCGCCACTCGTTACGAAGTAATTGTTCCAAACGATGATGCGCTACCAGCGCTGAAGATTCTGGGACTAGCCGGCAGCTCCGAGTAGTTCCTGGGCGTACCAGGCTTCTATTTCAGCAGTGGTTCTTGGCAATCCCGCCGAGAGATTCTCAACTCCGGTTTCGGTAACCAAGACGTCATCTTCAATTCTCACGCCAATCCCACGGAATTCCGCAGGCACGGTTAGGTCATTAGCGTGGAAATACAGCCCTGGCTCGATGGTGAAGACCATGCCCGCCTGCAAGGTGCCCTCTTGATACATCTCACGTCTTGCTTGCGCGCAGTCGTGCACATCCATACCTAGGTGGTGGCTGGTGCCATGCACCATGTAGCGGCGGTGGTGCTGGTTTTCCGGCTTGAGCGACTCCTCTAGAGTCACCGGCAAAAAGCCAAACTCCGACACCTTCTGCGCGATAACCTCAATGGCTGCGTTGTGGATGTCCTTGAACTTGATGCCCGGTTTGGCAATTGCAAACGCTGCATCCGCGGCGGCTAACACGGCATCGTAAATCTGCTTTTGCTGCTTGGTGAACTTGCCGCTGACTGGAATGGTCCTGGTGATATCGGCGGTGTAGAGCGAATCGAGTTCGACACCAGCGTCGACCAGAATCAAATCGCCCTCTCTCACCTCACCGTCGTTGTTGGTCCAGTGCAGCGTGCAGGCGTGTGCGCCGGCGGCTGCGATGGTTCCGTAACCGAGGTCATAACCCTCAAGACGTGCTCTGGAGAAAAATGCCGTCTCCACCACGCGCTCACCGCGCAAGTGGGTCTTAGCCTTTGGAAGCGAGCGAGCGACATCACCAAATCCACGAATCGTGACGTTGACCGCCTCGCGCATTTGGGAAATCTCGTAGTCATCCTTGATGAACCTTAAAGTCGAAAGTGCTTCCGCCAACTTGGCATTTTTAGGGGTTACGACCTTGCCAAGTTTCTCAAGATGCTTTGGAAGCTTCGCTAGATCCTCGGTTTCAATCCCGAGCTGGTTAGCTACCTGAAGAAGGCTTGGTCTTGCTCCCACCCAGAATTCGCCAATCATGTTGTTTGCGAAGAATTCGTCCGAGGTCTTGTCCGCGGTTGGCATCAAGTAAAGAGTTGAGCGGACCTTGGTTTTACGCGCGTCAATTACCAATACCGAGCCTGGGACTGTTGCAGAACCCCAACCGGTCAGGTGGGCAAATCCAGAGAATGGGCGATAGCGATACTCATCATCATTCGAGCGAACCTTTGGCTGCCCCGCCTCAATTAGCAGAACCTTGCCTTTGAACTGCTTAGCAAGTTCTGCTCTGCGCTTCTCGGTGAAGTTCGCTACATCCCAGCGCGGTGCTTCTTGGTCCTGAGAATCATCCCAATTAGAAGCGATGTACTTCAAAAAGGCTTTCGATTGTGGCGTGCGCGATCTGTTGGACGGCTGTGACTTTTTTCCCATGCCACTATTCTCTACCTGTGATCGACCTTCATGCACACACTAATTTTTCGGATGGTAAAGATACCCCCACCGAATTAGTGCAAAATGCCGCCCGTGCTGGGATTCAGGTGCTGGCGATCACCGACCACGACACCGTATCTGGCTGGGATGAAGCGCTACAGGCCGCCCAGAACATTGGAATTGGGTTGATCCCCGGTATTGAAGTTTCGACTCGAGCGGTAACGCCATCTGGCCATGGCGTAAGCGTCCACATGCTGGCCTACCTGCCAGACCCAAATGATCAAGCGCTGATTGGTGCGCTGAATCGAACCAAGGAATCCAGAATGGTTCGTGCTCGCGAAATGGTGTCGAGGCTCTCGAAGGATTACCCAATTGACTTTGAAATGGTGCTCAGACAACTGCCTGAAGGTTCAACAATTGGAAGACCGGCAATCGCTGATGCCTTGGTCGAAGCCGGCATCGTGCCAACCCGATCGGATGCCTTTACCTCGATTTTGCATCGGAGTTCTAGCTACTACGTCTCTGAAAAATCCCTTGACACAATTGAGGCCATTGGTTTGATCAAGCGCGCCGGGGGAGTCAGCGTTATGGCTCACCCGCTGATCGATTTTCCACCGGGCGCAAAAAGGGAAGATCTTCCCAGGGCGCACTTTGAAACTCTGATTGAGGCAGGGCTGGATGGCTTGGAGGTAGATCACCGAGCTGTGCCGGATGTTGCGAGGCACTGGCTTAGGGATATGTCGCTAAAGCACAACCTGATTGTTACCGGGTCGTCGGATTACCACGGGGTGGGCGGCAAAGACAACCTGCTTGGCGAAAATGTGACTTCGCCTCAGATGCTTCAGCGAATTATTGATCAAGCCTCAGGCTTTGAACCGCTCACATAGTTGCGTGATCGGTTGCGATCGCGCCTAGGTGCTTGCTTAGTCGGTTCGGTTCTGGCAGGTTGCTGCTGTCTTGGCTTTGAATCCCTTACCGGCTCTTTAGTTGAGCGGGCAATGCGACCCTTGGTGCCAGCCGCAATGCCGAGCTCCTCAAATAGGTGAGGGGAATTCGAATAGGTCTCTTGCGGCTCAGGCTTTTCCAGCTCGAGCTCGCGGTTGATGTGTACCCAGCGAGACATGTCGTCCCAGTCCACAAAGGTCACTGCAACGCCGAGCTTGCCGGCACGACCAGTTCTACCAATGCGGTGTAGGTAGGCCTTCTCGTCCTCAGGAACCGAGTAGTTGATTACGTGGGTTACGTCGTCAACGTCAATTCCACGAGCAGCAACTTCGGTTGCGACCAGGATGTCTTTTTTACCTGCGCGGAAATTCGCCATCGAGCGCTCGCGGGCTTCCTGGCTCATATCTCCGTGCAATGCAGTGGCATTGAAGCCACGGTCAATTAGCTCTTCGGAGAGCTTGGCGCTGGTGCGCTTGGTGCGAACGAAGATTACGGTCTTACCGCGGCCCTCGGCCTGCAGGATGCGACCTACTACTTCATCCTTATCCATCGAGTGAGCGCGGTAAACAAACTGCTTGATGTCAGCTTTGGTCTTACCCTCGTCCGGATCTTGCACTCGAATGTGGATAGGTCGGTTTTGGTAACGACGAGCGAGATTCAGAATCGCTGCCGGCATGGTTGCCGAGAACAACATGGTCTGGCGACCGGCCGGAGTGAAACTGAAAAGCTTCTCAACATCTGGCAAGAAACCAAGGTCCAGCATCTCATCGGCCTCATCCAAAACCATGAACTTGATCTTTCCAAGATCCAAAAGCTTTTGCTTGGCAAGGTCAATTAGTCGGCCCGGGGTTCCAACCACTACCTGAGCACCGGCCTTGATCTGAGCAATCTGACCTTCATACGCCTTGCCACCATAGATGGCTGCAATTTGGGTGCTTCGGTTTGAGGCTGCAAGTTCTAGGTCTTCAGCAACCTGCACAGCAAGTTCGCGGGTTGGAACGACGACCAACGCCTGAACGCCGTGCTCTGGGTCTTTTCCAAGGGATTGCAGTAGCGGAAGGCCAAAGCCTAGGGTCTTTCCGGTACCAGTCTTGGCCTGTCCGATAACGTCGGTTCCAGATAACGCAACTGGAATAGCTTGTTCCTGAATTGGGAATGGACTGGTGATTGATTTGGAATCTAAAGCGGCACAGATGTCTTCATCGATGCCAAGGGAACGAAAGTTCAAGAATTCTCTCCATTGATTTGCCACTCCCGTTAGTGGGATGCGGTCGCAAGTTATAAGCTTTTCAGGTGTTGGATTGGTTGCGCAGACTCCGCAAGGTGTCCCAGAAGCTTTCGCTCCCCTCGCGTGATGCGAGCTCGGGTAGAAGCCAAATTCAACTCAACCCTGCCAAGCTTACTCCTTTGCCTGAAATCTACCTAGGTCGGCTTGCTCACCTCACGGTCAGCATCGCGGAGCAGCTAGACCAGCAGTCGGAAACAGCCGGTGATCAAACTCTCTCTAAGAAGCTTCACCTGCTCTCCAATAGGTATTACTCAAGGCACGCAGAACTGGTTCCGCTGCTGACAAAACTCGATGTGTCTCCAGCTGAGCTTGACGCGCTTTACGGAAACTCAATCAATCAGCTGCTTAGTCGGACTAAAGGCGCGGACTTTTACGAAGAGATGATGCGCGACTACATCGTTTTTGGAATGTTGGAAGACTCATTCCGCAAACTCGCTAAGGGTCTAGCGGCCGCTAGGCGAATCAAGGTTGAAGAGCTTTTGTCTCACCAGGAGCTTGAGCAGCTATCGCAGTCCACGCTGTTTGACGCAATTGCTCAAGATCCGAAGCTCGGCCACCGACTTGCTCTTTTTGGCCGCATGGTGGTGGCGGATTGCTTATTGGAGATTAGAAACACAGTTAGTTTTGAAAAGGTTTTGCTCACTGGCTCATTCAAGAACGATGCCGACAAAACCCGTGCTCAGTTCAAAGCACTCGAGCCATACACCTCAGAGTTGATTGCAGCGCACACGGTGCGTATGGATCAACTAGGCCTTAGCGCCTAGGCGAATCTCGGCCAACTTCTTTTCCTCGGCCAATGCCCTAGTACGAGCTAGGTAGCGAGTTCCGAAGATCATTGCGGCGGGCATCGCCAACATCACGATGAACCAGATCCAGGCTTCGTCGTAGTGAAAACCAGCCCAGGTGAGAATAAGCCAAATCAAACAGCCCGAGACCAGCGATATTCCGGCCGGGACCAGCTTGCCGTAGTGCTCGGATCTGGGAAGTACGAAAGGCGCAACCAGAGCCAAAATTGCGGCGTATGCCAAAAGAACCAGAATTTCCATTAGGCGAGGAATCCAACTCTGCGGCTTTGCTCCGCTCCAATTTCAACGAAGGCAATGCTCGATGTTGGAACCAAAATGGTCGCTCCCTTATCGTCTTCAAAAAAGACCAGGTCCTGCTTTGAAGCGAACGCAGTCGAGATCAGGGTAGAAACCTGCTCAGAGCTCAGGTTTGTTTCGAAACTTAAGTCGCGCTGATTCTCGCGTATGCCAATTCTGATTTCCATTGCACTCCTTTGGGGATTACTAGGTTACGACATGAAAAAGTCACAGCGTGCAAATAGATTTGACTAGTGGTCGAAAACAATCAGGTATTTGCTCAGGGTGCAGTTGATGCATCGGGCGAATTCAACCTTCGATCCCTATTTGAAATCAGTTCAGGTCAGCACATTGTCCTAGGTGCGCCTGGTGCCGGAAAGACCACCGTTTTGCGCCATTTCGCGGCTGCGCTTGAAAAAACAGTTGATCCATCCCACATTTTGGTGCTGACTCCAACCCGACAATCCGCGAGCAAGCTGCGCGACCAGCTGGCTTTAGAGGGCAAGCGGGCAACTTCCGGGCCACGTGCCCAGTCGGTAACAAGCTACGCCTTTGGCCAGTTAGCGGCTAGCAACCCTGAGATGCGATTGCTCTCCGGTGCCCTGCAGCAAAGCATTCTTCGCGAGTTGATTGAGAAAAGCCCGAGCAGTCCATGGGGTTATGACCTGCAGACCATTGGATTGCAGGGTTTTATTCAAGAGTTGAGAGATCTATTTGCGGTTTGCATCGAAAATGGCCTCTCAACTAAGTGGCTGATGGAAAAATCTCAAGAATTCAGTCATCGCGGTTTGGCAATTGCTGCGGAACTAATACCGGCTTACGAAATCGAACTTGAGGCCAAGGGTCTTATTGACCCATCGCAATTGATTCTCAGTGCGTGTGAACTGCCATCGCCAGATTACAAATGGGTGCTTGTCGATGACGCCCAGGATTTTTCGAAGGCTGGGCTGGCCCTGGTTGGGAAAATAGCTCAAAACGCCAACCTTGTGCTGTTTGGTGACCCGGATAGCACAGTGCTTGGTTTTAGATCTGGCCTTGTGGACGGATTTGTCGGTGAGTTCTCTGGGGCGACAAAGCATTACCTAGAACCCAATAACAGTTTTGCCCATGAGCTTTCGAAATTAGCCTCAAAGCTTCCACCGCAATTGGCTGGTCCTCAGCGGCCGAGACCGGTTGGTAGCTTAGGCCAGATTCGGACTGCGCTATTTGACAATCAGGTGAGCGAAGCCGACTGGCTGGCCAGTGAAATTAGACAACGCAGAATGAAAGATGGCCTGAGCTGGGGGGATTTCGCAGTTGTTGCCAGAACCAGAACTCAACTGGATCAGTTGGCTTCGGCACTTGCGGCTCGCGAGGTGCCGACCGCAACACTCGGGACAAGTCAGGCGCTGAGAGATCAGCCCATGGCCAGGGCGCTATTGGAAACCGCGCAGCTGGGGCTTAGAAGAGTTGACCAAAATTCTGTGATCGAGGTGCTGCATTCGCCTATTTTCGGTCTGGATTCGATATCCATTCGAAGGTTGAAGCGCCAATTGGCACAGCAATCAGATTTAGATCAGGTACCTTCCTCAGAGCTACTTATTGCGGCATTAGAAGTGGAAATCGAACCAAGCACTCCTGAATTTAGAAAGCTTGGAAAACTAAGCGCTCTAATTCAAAACATCAAGTCTTTGGCCGACTCAAGCGCACACGAATTACTGTCGGCAATTTGGTCGATAGTTGATCACTCAGCACTGCAGGTGCTCGCCAAGGGGTCCTCAGAGGTCGCACTCAGTGCTAACCGCTCTCTGGATTCGGTACTTGAGCTATTCGCCGCTGCCCAGCGTTTTGATGCCAATCAGCTGGGTACCGCCTCTGATTTCGTCTTGGCGCAGCTGGAACAGGCGGTGCCAGAAGACTCTCTGGCTGCCAAGGGTCTGCGTCCTGCGGTGCAGTTGACCACGGCTGCCGGGCTTTCGGATCGCAGCTATCAGGTCGTGTTGTTGCCGCGCCTGCAAGACGGAATCTGGCCAAACCTAAGACCTAGGAGTTCACTTTTAGGGGCTACCTCACTCTCTGGCTTCCTAAATGGCAAGGTGGCGCAACCCATGCTTCCGGTTCGTTCCGAACTAGACGATGAGATTCGTTTGCTTTACAAGGCAATCGGAGCTGCCCGCTCCGAGGTAATCATCACGGCGATGGTTTCCCAAGAGGAGCAGCCGTCGCAATTTTTCGAGATGCTAGGGCTTGCACCCCAGCGCCATGAGCAGCCAATCAGCTTTGATCTTCGACGTCTGGTTGGAAGTTATCGCCGAGCCCTTGCATCCGGTGACCAATCAGTTGCACCGCTATTGGCAGCGCTCGCGCTGCTGCAGGTACCAGGAGCTAATCCAGCCGGCTGGCAGGGACTGTTGCCAATTTCCACCGATGAAGCGCTAGTGGTCGACGGTGAAGACATTCGCTTCTCGCCCTCGAGGCTCTCCGCCTTCGAAAAGTGTCCGGTGCACTGGTTCATCCAGAATTTTGGAGGAGATGGCTCTGGCTTTGAGGCGTCACTGGGCACATTGCTGCACGCGGCGCTAGAAGTCTCTAAGACGGAAGCCGAGCTTGAGAGCTTTGTGGAAAGCAACTGGCACACCTTGGAATTTGAAGCAAGCTGGCAGTCCAGTGGGCAAAAGCGCAAAGCGCTGAACATGGTGGCCGCCCTGGGTGAATACCTGCGCAGCGCTGGCGAATTAGTATCTGCCGAGCAAAAGTTTGAGGTGAAAATCGGACGCTTGGTTATCGCCGGCAAGATCGATCGAGTAGAGCGCGATGCAGATGGCGGTCTCAGAGTGGTGGATCTAAAGACCGGAAAGCCACCAAGTGCCCAGGAGGTAGTGGCTCACAGGCAGTTAGCGGTCTACCAATTAGCGGTTCGGGAGCAATACGGCGAAGAGATGGCTGGCGGCCGAATCGTAGCCGTTGGAGATCAGCGCTTGAAAGTGCTCGACCAGCCACCAATATCAGGAGAATTCGAAGGGGAGATTCTCGAACTTCTAAAAAGAGTTGAGGACGGAGCGGGTGGCAATAGCTTCGTGGCCGAGATAGCCGATCACTGCAACGAAGATTCAAACTGCCAACTGCTGATATCCAAGGTGGTAACCAGTGGCTAAGTACTCTTCGGACCAAGTCTATAAGTTACTCTCGCCACACTCTTTGACTCAGGAGCAAAAGGCTGTCATCGAAGGCGCTTCAAATACCTCTCCGACCTTGGTGATTGCCGGAGCTGGCAGCGGCAAGACCGAGCTAATGACGGTAAGGGTTCTATATCTAATCGCCAATTCACTGGCCCTGCCCTCGGAAATTCTCGGGCTCACCTTCACCCGCAAAGCAGCGAGCGAGCTGTCCGCGAGGGTGAATCAAGCACTCTACAAATTGCGTGAGAGTGATATGTGGCCAGCTGAACTACAGCAGGATTTCACTCCTCCAAATATCACCACCTACAACTCCTTTGGAAACGACATCTTCCGCAAACTCTCGTTGGCGGTTGGTTATGAGTCAGATGCCACGTTGCTAACGGAGGCAAGCTCAGTTGCTCTGGCTGATGAGCTGGTCCGCAACCTAAAGGGCGACTTACACCGCAACCTAGAGGACTGGGACAAGACCAAGGATTACTTGATCGAGCTGGTGCTATCGCTGGCTTCAGAGATTACCGACAATCAAGCAACCCCAGAGACCGTGATTGCTACTCTCACTAGTTTTGCAGGGCAGATTTCCGGATTACCCAAAAGCGATAAGGGAGAGCCGGGTCAGTTCCAATACGTCACTGACCTACTGGATGCCGCCGCGCTCAATGTGGTGATTGCCGAGCTGGTTGCCCAATACCTAGCGCTGAAAAAGAGAAGGAATCTAGTCGACTTTTCAGACCAGGTGGCCCTGGCCTTGAGCGCACTCACCGGGGAATTTGAACACGGCTATCGATTCGTTTTGCTCGATGAGTATCAGGACACCTCGAGTATTCAAACTCAACTGCTTGCTCGCTTGTTTTTCGCTCAGGCGGTTTTGGCCGTCGGTGACCCGAATCAAGCAATTTACGGTTGGCGCGGCGCGAGTAGCAATAACCTCGCCGGTTTCCATTCGGACTTTGGCTCTAAACAGGCTCAAACTTTCCAGCTTTCGACCTCCTGGCGATCCGGCCAGGCGGTGGTGGATGCGGCCAACCAACTTACCCAAGCCCTCAATGCCATCCAGCCGGAACTAGCCCCGGTAACTCTGACACCGGGGGTGGCAAATCGTGAGAACTTCGTAACCGCTGAAGTATTTCAAGACGAGTTATCCGAGGCAGAAGCGGTAGCTGACTGGTTTGAAAGAAGCCTCGACGAAGATAAGTCCGCTGCACTGTTACTGAGAACCAAAGCGAGCATGCCGCTTTATGCCAAAGTCATCTCACAGCGGGGCATAGCGGTTGAAGTATCGGGGCTATCGGGGCTGCTACAGCTTCCCGAAGTTATGGATTTGATTTGCGCTTTGAATGTGGTGCAGCGACCAGAGTCCGGAGCTTCGCTAATGCGCCTACTCTCGGGCCCACGATGGAGGATTGGGCCAAAAGACCTAGCCGAACTTAGCGCTACTGCTCAGCGTCTATCGAGGATCAGATCTGAGGTTACAAGCGCTATGCCAGTGACGATTGTGGAGGCGCTGGATGAACTAGTTCGTCCAGGTGCACTGGAGTACTCGAACTTCTCTGAAATCGGCGGAGCGCGTTTGGTTATGGCAGCCAAGCTATTGCGAAAGATGCGTGCCACCTCGAACATCTCTTTAGCCCAATTCGCCTGGGTGGTAATTCGAGAGCTAGAAATTGACATCGAGCTATTCGCGCACTCAAGTGCGCCAAATCCACTGGCGAACCTGGAAGCTTTTATTGCTCGAATTGCCGAGTACGAACAGTCTTCGCTTCGCCCTTCCCTTTCGGGGCTGCTCTCTTGGCTGGATTACGCCACCGAAAAGGAGAACTTTGAGCTTCCACGCCTTGGAGCTAAAAAGGGCACGGTCCAGATTATGTCGGTGCATGCCGCGAAAGGTTTGGAGTGGGATTTGGTGGCCTTGGCTCAGCTGAACAAGGGCTCCTTCCCGGTCGATGGCAAAGGAGCCAAGGGCTGGTTAGCTGCGGGCAAGCTGCCTTTTGTCTTGCGAGGTGATTCAAACGTGCTTCCTGTCTTTAGCTACCAGAACGCCACTACTCAAAAAGAACTAAAGGCAGCATTCGATCAGTTCCAAGAGCAAAATCGCCTAAGGCAGCTAACTGAAGAGCGAAGACTCGCTTATGTAGCGGTCACTCGGGCAAAGTCCGCTTTGCACATCACTGCCTCGCACTACAAGCTGGGCAATAAAAAGCCCAGGGAGCTCTCCCCATTTCTAGTTGAACTTATTGAGAACTCTTTAGTTGAGCTGGTCAATGAGATTCCTGATGTCCAAGAGATCAACCCGCTGGATGGGCGTAAGGAGCAAACTGTTTGGCCTTTTGATCCGCTTGGCGATAAGCGCCAAGAGATTGAGTCGGCCGCTGCCTCGGTAATCAGTTCTGCACCGGCAAGCCTTGAGAGTTTCACAGAACTTGCATTGCTGCTGGAGGAACGTGAGCGCGGTAACTGGCTCGCAGCCCCAGATCTGCCAAAGCGGCTAAGTGCCTCTAAGGTCATGCAGCTGATCACAAATCCACAGGAGTTTGCTGACTATTTGGCTAGGCCGATGCCTGCGCCGTATAGCCCAGTTGCGCAACGCGGCACCGACTTCCACCGTCTGCTCGAAGAACACTGGGTTAGAGATGCTGAACTGGCCGATCAAGATTGGGCGGAAGAGGATTTGGAGCTCAAGGCAAACTTTGAGAATTCTCGATTCGCCACCCTCAAGCCTGACTTTGTCGAACAGTCCATCGAATTTGAAATTGCCGGCCTAATCGTGGTTTGCAAAATCGATGCGATTTTCGCCCAGTCTGGTGGCTTCTTGATTGTGGACTGGAAATCCGGTTCCGCACCAAAGTCTGAAGCCGACCTAAAATCTCGGGCGATCCAGTTAGCGCTGTATCGAATTGCTTTTGCGAAATGGCAGGGTATTGGGCTGGAAAAAGTGTCCGCGACTTTCTTCTTTGCCTCAGATGGCAAGGAAGTCATGCCAGATCGATTGCTTTCAGAGCAGGAGTTGGTAACTGCGATCGAGGATGCTAGAACAGCTCGTCGAGGCTAGTTTCTTCAGTCTTTGGGTCTTCCTCGGCTGATTCCTCGGCTTCAGCGCCAGCGACCTCATCAAAGATTGATGCGGCAGTTACTTCCTCAAGATCTTGGCTTTCAGTAGCTTCCGCCACAGCGCTTAGTTCCTGTGTCGGCGTTGCCGCAGGAATGATCGCTGCTGCAGCGGCCAAGCCAACAAAACTGGTTGCGGTCAGATCCTTTAGGTTTCCGGCTTCAAGGTTGTCTTTCAGCTCAGCCAAGAGTTCTTCGGCTTGCTTGATCTGTTCTTGGTCACCAACCGCTAGGCAGTGCAGCAGCCATGTTCCCAGTTCCAACTCGGAGTAGAGCATCGCACGCTGAGCAAAGTTCTCATCGGTCGTAGGTCGAGCAGCGCGGTAGTGAATCATGGCGTCTTCGAAGGTTGAAGGTAGCGCTCCACCGGAAAGCCAGCGGAAGTCTTCGGCTGGGTCGCCGATTGATAGAGAGTTCCAATTTGCAAGTCCAACAACCTGCTGGCCATTAATCAAAACACCATCAGAGCTAATTGCGCCGTGGGTGATGGTGGAGTGGAAACGGAATAGACCGATGTCTTCGAGGGCCTGCTCCCAGCGGCTAAGTAGCTGAGCCGGAACCTTGCCGGTTGCAGCCATCTTGTCTAGCTCGGAAACCTTTTGATGCAGGATTGCGGCCGAGTCATACTGAGGCAGACCGGCATCCACGATTGCTTCGACTGAAAGTGAATGCAGAGCTGCCAACGCTTCGCCAAAGGACTTTGAGAATGGCCCTGGTCCGAGGCGAGAAAGGTCTGGACTGGAGCCCTCAAGAAGAGTGAACAACACACCGGTTGTTCCTTTTTCATCTTGGGTTTGTCCAAGCGATTCTGGAATCTCAAACGGTAAGCGAGAAGAGAGGCGACGCATGGATTGAACCACCATCTGCTCGGTTGCCAATTCGCTTATGCCTGCCGAGTTGGCAGGAATCTTGAACTCATAGGCTTGCCCATCGGCGCCCCAAAGTCGTAACGTCTCCAAATCTGGATTGGAGTCAACTTTCAAGTAGTGCCGGAAGTTTTTTCCAGGCGAAGCATCGGCTGCCAGTGCAGCTAAAATCAAAGCAGGTCGTCCCACATCTCACAGGTTAGACGGTCAATGCCCAGCAAGCGGTCAATGCCACGCGAACCAAGAGGATTCCCAATTGAACTCGGACCAGTCTGATCTCGACTTCCTAGCGGAACTTGATGACGACCAGAGGCTTGCGGCTGAGGCTTTGCTCGGGCCGGTCTGCATAATTGCAGGCGCTGGCAGCGGCAAAACCAGAACCATTTCCCATCGAATCGCGCATGGCATCGAAACTGGTGTCTACACCGCGAACCGTGTCTTGGCTCTCACCTACACAAATCGTGCGGCAAGTGAACTTCGATCCAGGATGCGCGACCTCGGTGCTGAAGGTGTTCAGGTCAGGACTTTTCACTCGGCAACGCTTAGCCAACTGCAATTCTTTTGGCCTCAGCTCACAGAGTCACTGGCACCGAAACTGATAACCAACAAGCTCCCTGTCCTCAAGGATGCACTTGAGGAATTGAAGCTTCGGGTTTCGGATGAAGATCTGCGAAGCATCGCATCCGAGATTGAATGGATGAAGTACGGCTTAATCTCTTTGGACGAGTATCAAAACCTAGATCGCCCCAACATCGCGTCTTTCTCGAAGGACAAGTTTTTGGAGGTTGCCGGAAGGTTTGAAGCGGTCAAGCAGCAGCGCAGACTTGCCGATTGGGAAGATGTTCTGCTGCTAACAACAGGCCTACTGAGAAACGAAGCTCGCATGCTCGCTCACGTGCAGCAGCAGTATCGGCACTTCACGGTTGATGAGTACCAGGACATCTCGCCCCTCCAGCAGTCACTGCTCGAGACTTGGCTGGGGGACCGCGAAGAGCTTTGTGTTGTGGGCGACCCCAGACAAACCATCTACACCTTTGCCGGAGCTGATCCGAGTTTTCTGACCGGATTTATTGGCCGCTTCCCAAGCGCTCAAGTCTTTGAGTTGAACCGAAATTACCGAAGCAGCCAGGAGATAGTTCAGCTGGCTAATCGAGTTGCCGAGCATGGAGAGCTCGAAGCGGTGCGAATATTCAGTTCTCGTCCCGCTCACCAAAAGTTCTCCAGCGCACTGGCTGAAGCAAAGTGGATTGCGGAGACGATTTCTGAAGCAGTGCAGTCCGGAACCGACCTTGGTGAAATTGCTGTGCTTGCGAGAATCAATTCCCAACTTGAGCAAGTGGAATCAGAACTGACAAAGCGTGGCATCAAGTGCCAGGTGAGGGGCACTGGACGTTTCTTCCGACGACCAGAGATCATGCAGGCCATGATTGCGCTCAGAGCCCTGCAAACTTCTGAGCTAACTGAGCCACTTTTTGTTTCGGTGAGCAACATCATTTCTTCGCTTGGTTGGAGTTCACGTTCGGATGGGTCCGAAAAGTGGCTCGGGTTGAATTGGTTTATTGAGGTGCTCGAGGAGTTTGCCGGTGATGTCAGCTTGGATGAGTACCTTCGCGAACTGCAAGAACGTGAGCGGTCCGGTCACGAGCCTGTAATGGCGGCAATCTCTCTTGCCACCATCCACGCGACCAAGGGTCTTGAGTGGAAGTTGGTTTTCCTCTGCGGCCTAAACCAGGGCTACTTCCCAATTTCCTATGCCCAAACCAGTTCTGAGCTAGCCGAAGAACGCAGGCTTTTCTACGTTGGACTTACCAGGGCGAAGGACCGCCTGTTGCTATCCAGTAATTCAGATAAGCCGGTGTCGGAGTTTCTTAGTTTCGTCTCTTAGCGACAGCCGCAGTTTGTATCTGGCAGCACGCCTTCCACAATTTCTCCGGTCTTTGAATAGAACTCGAGCGGATTGCTTGCATCTTCAAGCGGATTGTCGATCTGATTCAGAATTCTTCGCACTGCAACACTCACTGCTGCCAACATGCTCACCGAATCGGCGAGGTCGCGATCTAACTGCGAGAGCTGAGTGACTGTTGCCAGCCAACTCGGATCTTCTTGCATTCGGTAGATTTCTGAGCATGCCAGGCAAGGGGTTGTTCCTGGATTCACCAGTTGCGAGATACTCGCACCGGATTCTGTGAAGCAAATCGAAATGTGGGGGACATCTCGCGTCATCCAAACCTGGTAATCCGCCGGATCAACCACATCATTTGCAATAAGCATCGCAGCTGAGATTCGATCCAGGCCACTGGTGAGCCGAGTGTGAAGTTGCAGCTCGTCTCGCTTTTTCCCGAGGTGTTGTTTTGCTGCTTCGTGTCGAGTTAATCCGATTGCCATTGGGGCGTATCCGAGTTCGTTGGTGTCCGGTCTTCTAACTCTCGTGCCATCGAATGTGATTAGTGTTCCAACACCAGCCGTGTAGAGGGCTTTGGCTGCCAATAGACCGGTTCTTCCAAGGCTTGAAACGAAGACTTTGGCAAGACCGCGTTTCTTGATAATTGCTGCCGGATCTTGGAAATCGGCTAAGAAGACCCTCATGATTTCTGCAAACCGCATTTCGACATCACTTTGATCTAACTCAGGCAAGAAACTGCTGGTCTGTCGAATAAGTGGAGCCAGCCGATTCAAAATCAAATTCAGTTCCGGTTCATGGATTTTTGCAAGTCTGGTCAGGTTTCCAAATTGAACGTTGGTGACGCCCTGCTCCAAGATATCAACCACACGGTGCTCGGCTTCGGATTGGATTGGTATTAGCGTCGGATTCGAATAGCCGTATTGCCGGATGTTCTCCGAGTGCCAGATGCGAGCAAGGCTAGGGTTTATTTGTTTGACCATTGAGAAAGAATTCCGCAAAGCGAAATCCCTCGTCGACGGTTTTCCACAGGCTAGTTGCCGAGAAGTTTGTTTAGCTCACTGTCGAAATCATCATCGCCACCAGATAGTCGCTTGATCAAAGCGCTCGGGTCTTGAATGTCTTCCGCACTTGGCAGAAGGTCTGGGTGCATCCAAATTGAATCTCGCACCCCAGTGCCAAGCTCAGCGGCCAGCCGCTGCCACATTGCCATGGCTTCACGCTGCAATCTAGGTCTCAGCTCCAGCCCCAGCAGGGTTGCAAAAGTCTTTTGCGCAGCGCCTACTGCTTGACGTCGACGCAGCAATTCAAACACCTGGTTGATGCCGGGCAGTCGGCTAGCTGCGCTAAATGCCACGGCATCGGCCCAGCCCTCAATCAAGGCGAGCGTAGTTTCGATGCGTACCAGTGTGGCCTCTTGGTCAGCTGTTCTAGGTGTAATTAGCCCGCCGGATTCGATTACCAAATTGAAGGTGGTGGGATCGCTTGGATCGATTTGCTGGGCAAGGTTCTGGATCGATTCCGGGTCAATCTTCAGCCCCGCGGCAAATTCAGAGACCTGGGTTGCTACCTGATCGCGCAACCAACGGTTGGAGGCGTATAGCGAAGAGACCGCCAGCTCTCGGATGGCAAGGTAAATCAAGACCTCAGACTTGGGTGTTTCCAAATCCTTTAGAAAATCCTCGACGTTTTGGATCACAAGACCAGGTCTTGTCGAAAGCGGAATCCCAATCTCGCTAGCGCTGAGCACGTTCTCGGAAAGTTTTCCAACGGATTGTCCAAGCTGAGCGGCGAACATTGAAGCACCGGCATTTTCTAAGAACTTGGTCGCAGGTCCAATCATCCCAACCAATTCCTCGGGCATCACCTGGGTAAGGTTCTCACTCAGTGCCTTGGACATGCTCGCGGCCACCGGTTCCGCGAGGTCCTTGAATAGCGGAATAGCATCTTGCACCCAGAGAGCTCGAGAAAGCTGTTTTAGAGGCTGAGAATTTGCGAATTCGGTTTGCTCACCGAGCCAAAGCTGAGCGATTTCAAAGCTGTTCTGAATTTCCGCGCTGAGTGCTTCACTGGGCTGACGTTGCCCATCTTTGGCAAGTTCTAATGCGGTTTTCGTGGCTAGGTCCCAATTCACAGGTCCGTCGCTATCGGACATCATGGCCTGCACCTGGCCAAAAAGTTGACTTAGGAGTTTGGGGTTTAGGCCAGCTCCGGCGACCTTGGAAAGCTCTTCGGGATTCAATGCTCCAGATTCGAACATGCGCTTGAGGAGCTTCTCTAGCTCTTCTCTATCGCGATTCTCGTCCATTTAGATTCCTAACCTCTGTAAAAAAGGTACTGCCAAAACCCTATACAAGCTGGGAAATAGCTGATGATAAGCGGGCTGTTCGCCCACGGCGTGAGGACGCTAAGGATTCCTGACGGAAAGATTCGTAGCATTGACCCAATGACTTTTTTCAAGACTTCTAACCCGCGACTAAAGCGAGGCAGTTGGGCCATTACTGCCCTGCTCGTGCTGAGCCTGGGAGGACTTATGACCCTGCCCAGCGGATACGTCATTGAAAGACCCGGACAGGTCTTCAACGTAATGGGTGAAATCGACGATAAGCCGGTGATTTCTGCCAGCGATGTGAAGACCTACGAGAGCAAAACTCGATTTGACATCACCACCGTTTCCCTTTTGGGCAATCGCGACTCGACCCCCGGGTGGTTGCAGGTGCTATCCGCTTGGATTGATCCAGCCCAGATTGTGCTCCCGCTGGATGAGGTTTATCCACCGCAGCTATCGACCCAGCAGGTCCGAGCTGAATCGACGGCTCAGATGGAAGTGTCGCAACAGGATGCTATTGCGGCCGCACTGACTGAACTCGGCTACCAACTTGATCGTCAGCTATATGTGGCTTCCGTGATTCAGGACACTCCTGCGTCCAAGAAATTGGTTGCTGGGGACTTCTTGCTAGCGGTGGGTGCAGTGCAGGTCTTGACCTACGAGGAACTCAAAGAGCAGATTCAACTCTCCAAGGGGAAACCGATTGTCGTTAAGGTCTTGCGCGATGGAGAAACCAAAGAGTTTGAACTGACACCAGAGAAAAAAGATGACTCTTGGGTAATCGGTGCGATGGTTGGCTACGTCTATGACTTCCCGGTCGAGATTGCGCTTCAGCTCGGTGATGTCGGCGGGCCATCGGGCGGTTTGATTTTCTCGCTCGGAATTATTGACGTCCTGACCGAAGGGTCGCTGGGTGGACAAAACCACATCGCCGGCACCGGAACCATCTCGGCAGATGGCAAGGTAGGACCAATTGGCGGAATTGAGCTTAAATTGATTTCAGCCAAGAACGCCGGTGCAACTTTGTTTTTGGCACCCGAGGGAAATTGCTCTGAGGTAATCGGGCAGATTCCGGAAGGTCTTTCGGTTGTAGTTGTGAAGGATCTAAAGTCAGCACTGCAAGCGGTAGAAGAATTTGATTCAGGAAAACCCGTGCCACCCATCAGCTGCACCAACCAGGAGAAAAAGTGACTCAAGCAAACCTCAGACCTCAGCGCAAGGCATCGCCATTTTCGATAGCCATCGGCATCGTGGCTGTTATTGCAGTGGCATTGCTATCAGCCGCCGGTGTGTTCACCGATCTGCTCTGGTTCCGTCAATTAGGGTTTGAGACCATCTTCGTTACCGAGATTGTGGCTCAGCTAGTGACCTTCCTACTCGGCTGGTTGGTGATGACCTTGTTGGTTGGATTGGGGCTCGCGCTTGCCTGGCGCACCAGACCCGTGTATCTCAAACTAAGTGAAGCCTCGCCATTTCAGGCCTATCAGCAGATGTTCGAGAGCGTTGGGAAGCTGATTCGCTGGGGATTGCCGGTTGTACTTGGAGTCTTTGGTGGCCTGATTGTTGCTCGCCAGTGGCAGGTAATTGCACTCTGGCTGAACGGCTCGGAGTTTGGTCAGACCGACCCTCACTTTGGAATGGATATCGGCTTCTACATTTTCCAGCTGCCGTTTCTAACTTTTGCCATTGGCTATCTCTCCGGAGCGTTGCTATTGGCTGCATTGATTAACGGTGCAGTGCACCTGATCTACGGTGGAATGCGAATCACTGGCCGTGAGATCAAGGTTTCCAAGCCGGCCAGAATCCAGCTCACCAGCTTGGTTGCTATCTACCTAGCGGTCCAGGGAGTAAGCCTCTGGCTTGACCAGTACAGCACCGTTTCCGCATCAGGTGCCCTGTTCACCGGTGTGAACTACACCGCAGCTAACGCGATCATTCCGGGGCTTCAGATTCTTGCGATGATCTCTGTCGCTGTAGCCGTGCTCTTCCTGATCACCGCGGTGATCGGCAAGTGGCGAGTATCGATTATCGGTACCGCGATGATGGTGCTGAGCAGTTTGGTTCTGGGTGGGCTCTACCCGTGGATCATTCAAACATTCCAGGTGGTTCCAAATGAGCGAACCTTGGAGAGCCCATTCCTGCAGCACAATATTGACGCAACTCGAATTGCCTACGGACTAGACGGTGTCCAGGTTGTGGACTACGACGCCAAGGTAGTTGCTGAACCAGGTGCGCTGCGTAATGACGCCAAGACCACCGCATCAATTCGTATTTTGGACCCGGCTCTGGTCTCAGATGCCTTTAGGCAGCTGGAGCAGTACCGTCAGTACTACAGCTTCCCAAACCGTCTGCACATTGACCGCTACGAACTAGATGGCCAGGTGCAAGACACCGTTGTTGCAGTGCGTGAATTGAATCAATCAGGACTTGGAGAATCCCAGTCTTGGTACAACTCAACCATCGTTTACACCCATGGTTTTGGCTTGGTTGCGGCCTATGGAAACAAGCGCGATACCGATGGAAAGCCACTTTTCCTTCAGTCTGGAATCCCATCAATTGGTGCTCTTGGGGAATTTGAGCCGAGGGTCTACTTTGGTGCAAATTCACCGCTCTACTCAATTGTTGGAGCGCCTGAAAATGCCCAGCCGCTGGAGTTTGACTACCCAGCAGGTGCTGATGGTGAAAACGAAACCTACACAACTTTCCAAGGTGATGGTGGACCGAAGATGGGTGATTTGGTTACCCGTTTGGCATACGCACTGAAGTTCCAGAGCGAGCAAATTTTGCTTTCGGATGCCATCAATGCGAACTCTCAAATCCTGTACAACCGCGATCCTGCGACTCGAGTTGCAGAGGTAGCGCCATATCTGACCTTAGATTCTGAGGTCTATCCAGCGGTTGTGGATGGTCGAATCAAGTGGATTATCGATGGCTACACCACCAGCGCCAACTACCCGTTTGCGAATGCTGAGAACTTCAACCTCGCAAAACTGGACTCGGGATCTGATGCCTTTGGTTCGGGACCTTCGACCATCAACTACATCCGCAACTCTGTCAAGGCAACCGTAGATGCATACGATGGCTCGGTAGATCTTTACGCCTGGGACGAAGAGGATCCGATTTTGTCGGCATGGATGGGAATCTATCCGGACACCGTTCAGCCACGTTCAGCCATGAGTGCTGAGCTGATTGCTCACGTGCGCTACCCAGCTGACCTATTCAAGGCCCAGCGTTCGATTCTTGGTCGTTACCACGTGACCGAAGCTGGTGCATTCTACTCACAGCAGGATGCCTGGATGACTCCTAATGACCCAGTGGAGGGAACTGGAATCGGAGAGCTTCAGCCTCCTTATTACCTGACCCTGCAGGCACCGGGTGAGACTCAGAGCAAGTTCTCGCTCTACTCAACCTTTATCCCGCAGTCAACCGGCGAGACAGCTAGAAACGTGCTGACTGGTTACCTGATTGCAAATGCTGACGCGGGCAATCAAGCTGGCAAGGTGAATGCCGACTATGGCAAGCTCACCCTGCTTAATTTGCCAAGGGAGACGATTGTTCCAGGGCCTGGACAGGTGCAGAACAACTTCAACGCGGACAGCAACGTATCGTCGCTGCTAAACCTTTTGCGCCAGGGTTCCACCCGAGTGCTAAACGGTAACTTGCTAACCCTTCCGGTTGGCGGTGGCTTGCTTTATGTCCAGCCGGTATACATCGAGTCAACCGGTGAAACCAGCTACCCGCTACTTCAGAAAATTCTTGTGGCCTTCGGCGACCAAATCGCTTTCGAGGACACTCTGGAAGAAGCGCTTGATGCACTATTTGGCGGCAACTCAGGAGCGGGTGTCCCAACCGAGCCGACCACGCCGGGAACTGGTTCTTCAAGTTCTGGAACCGTAGATCCGGCAAGCCCTGAGCTCTCAGCCGCTTTGGCTTTGGCAAAGCAGGCTATCGAGGACAAGCAGGCTGCTCTGGCCGCCGGTGACTGGAATGCCTACGGTGAAGCCGATGCGCGTTTGGCAAAGGCGGTAGCTCAAGCTCTGGCACTATTGGCGGACTAGCAGATTTCCTGCTAATGTTGGAACTTCGCCGCGGGGTGGAGCAGTTCGGTAGCTCGCCGGGCTCATAACCCGGAGGTCGTAGGTTCAAATCCTGCCCCCGCAACTAAGAAAATCCCCTCAATGAAAATTGAGGGGATTTCTTTTTCCTGTGGAATCTCAAATTTGCAAACTCCCAAACTCATCTAACTTGCACACATGAATTTACTGATTGTTTTGCTCTTTGCACTTGGGGTCGCAAATTTGGCTGTGGATTTTCAGGCCTCGTCATACGACCCTTCGTTGACGGCGAACTCCTTCACCCTAGATCGCGTCGACCACCAGGTCAGCGAGTGTCCAGATGGCATTCCTGGTCAATTTAGCGTTTGTGCTGATGAGGTTGTTGGTGGTGGGGGCGGTAGCTCAGGTGGATCGGGGGAGGTGCCGATGCGGGAATGCCGCTACTTTGCAAATGGCACCATCGATGTCCCGACCATGACCGTAATCACAGCATGGGTTCCGGTCGGATCAAGACCTTGCATCGGAGATGAAGTTCCCAACCCTGTTAGCTCGTCAGGCACCACCGTGACAGCGGAAGAAATTGAACTCAGAGATCGTTTTACCGCACTGGCAGAAAAGCCAGCGGCTTGGTGGAGCCCTGGTTCAGAGGTCGAGTTTGAGGACGAAATTGAGCTTCACGTTCAAGCCAGCACCGAGGTGATCTCTGGGGTTCTGCTTGGAAGATCGGCTCAGATTAGGTTCCGCCCAGTAACGGCTAGGTGGGAGTTATCAAACGGTAAAGATCTTTTTGGCTTTCATCGGAGTTACTTATTTACCAGCCCAGGAAACTACTGGGCAAAGGCCTATGTCGGCTACGAGGTGGATTACAAGTATTCGACCGCCAACTGGGTCTACAACGCGGCTAATTGGGAGCTGGCCTCCAACAAATTGTCTATCGCGGTGGTTGAAAGGGAGCGGAGAACCTTGTTGGTGGGATGATTGTCCTTGGGGATTTCAGAATTTACACAGGTTGAGTTCATAGAATCCCCAGTCTTGCCCGACAGAATTTGGGCAACTCGAAAGGAAACGCATGTCTGAGTGGAATCGCTCTGGAGATAGTCAATTTAGTTTTGGTAACACCTACTCTGCTCCAGTAGACCAAGCTCCAAAGCGCAAGCGTCGTCCAATTCGCGCTCTGGGAATAGCACTGTTCGCGCTAACCGCGGCACTAATTGGTGGCGTAGTTGGATCAACCGCATTCACGCTTTCCTATCTTTCAATTTCCCAGCCAGCACCGGTTGTCGTGAACAACACAGAGAACGTCAACTGGGTAACCGGTGCCGCATCAAACGCCGCACCATCGGTAGTGACCTTGGCGGTTGAATCTGCAGATGGTTCAGGATCGGGGTCTGGTGTTGCACTGACCGAAGATGGCTACGTTCTAACCAACGCCCACGTTGTGACTCTCGGAGGCTTGACTCAGAACCCAAAGATCACTGTTCAGCTTTGGGACGGCTCGGTTTATCCTGCCAAGCTAATCGGCTATGACTCGGTCTACGACCTAGCGGTGGTAAAGGTTCAGGTTGCAGGTCTCAAGCCAATCACTTTTGCAGACTCTGACAATTTGAACGTTGGTGAGGATGTCGTCGCCATTGGTGCCCCACTTGGTCTTTCTTCAACCGTGACCCAAGGAATAATCTCGGCACTAAATCGAACCATCCAGGTGGCAAGTGCAGAGGTTAGTGAGAATCCAGGACTTCAGTTCTGGAACGGGACCGGAAACGCGCCAATCTCACTTCAGGTAATTCAGACTGATGCGGCAATCAACCCTGGTAACTCAGGTGGTGCGCTGGTGAACAACCAGGGCGAGTTAATCGGCATCAATGTCGCAATTGCTACTGCCGGCAATGGCGAAAGCGGAAGCATCGGTGTTGGTTTTGCAATCCCATCAAATACCGCTTTCAGGATATCGCAGGAGATTATTGACACCGGATCGGCAAGCCACGGTCTGTTAGGTGCGATGGTTAGGGATAACACTGTAGAGAACTCAACCTTTTCCACCGGCGCATATGTAGAGAAGCTCACTGAGTCTGGTGCTGCAGAAAAAGCAGGCATCAAGCCGGGGGATATCGTCGTAACTTTTGCCGGTCAAACCGTGACTTCGGCGGCTGATCTCACTGCGATGGTAAGGGCTGAACCGGCCGGTGCAATCGTCGAGGTTGAGGTAATCCGAGATGGTTCCAAAAAAATGTTCCAGGTCACTCTGGGCGATGCCGCTGACCTACGATAGTGGCCATGGCAGAGCAAGATTTTGGCACCAAGGTAGAACAGCAGGTTCACCTCGATCAAGGTGATCACGAGCGTTTCTCGCACTATGTGCAGAAGAACAAGATTGTTGAATCGGCGGTTCTTGGAAGCGCGGTTGTAGCACTTTGCGGCAAAGTCTGGACCCCGTCTCGCGATCCACAGAAGTTTCCGGTGTGCCCAACCTGCCAAGAGATCTACGAGGGCCTAAAGCCTGGGGACGACGAGTCTAGATAAACTCAACAGGAATTGCAGGCTCGCCTTTAGAGAGTCGAAGTGCTCCTGCCGGTAGCTCAGAAATTGCATGGCTGTGGTGCTCTCGAGCTCGCAAAACACCTTGAATCCCTAGGTATTCAGTGGCAATTTCACCATTTGAAATCATCGGCACCTGAAGCACTCGTCCAGCCTGTGGCTCACCAGAAATCAGCTCTGCCTTGGCAACGCCATTTTCCAAGACTCGGCTGGCATGTTTTTTGCCACCGCGGTTGGTTTTGAGTTTTGAGGTTTTGGCAACATCTACCCACTCACCGTTGTCGGAGTGAGCCACAAGCTTGTAGACAAATCCGGCGGTTGGGTGACCAGAACCGGTGACCAAACTGGTCCCTACGCCGTAGCTATCAATCGGTGCGATTGCCAGGGCAGCGATTGTGTATTCGTCCAGGTCGCTGGTGACTGTGATCTTGGTTTGTGCGGCCCCTAAATTATCCAGCTGCTTGCGCACCTCGACAGCAGAGGTGGCTAAATCTCCAGAGTCGAGACGAACTGCACGAACCTTTCCGTCAGTCAATCGCACCGCAGTCGCCACAGCGTTTTTAACATCGTATGTGTCGACCAGAAGTGTGGTCTCAGTTCCCATTGATTCCAGCTGGGCTTGAAATGCCTGCTCTTCGGTGTCATGCAGCAGTGTGAAAGCGTGAGCGCTGGTGCCAGCGGTCTCGATGCCGTACTGAGCGCCGGCAGCAAGATTGCTTGTTGCATCAAAGCCTGCAATAAATGAAGCTCTTGCAGCCGCAACCGCTGCTGACTCGTGAGCGCGACGTGAGCCCATCTCAATTAGTCGACGGCCGGCCGATACTGATTTCATTCGGGCAGCTGCCGACGCCACCGCCGAGTCATAGTTCAGGATCGAGAGAATCACAGTTTCCAGAATTACGGCTTCTGCAAAGCTCCCCTCCACGGTGAGCACCGGGGAGTGACCGAAGTAGAGTTCACCCTCACGATAGCCAAAGACATTTCCCGCGAATTTATAGTTTGCAAGCCAAGTGAGAGTCGACTCGTCCACAACCGAGTTGGTCCTTAGGAAATCCAGCTCTTTTTCTTCAAACCTAAAGTTTTGGATTGCCTCTAAAACTCGACCAGTGCCTGCAACCACGCCGTATCGACGTCCAGCAGGGAGTTGACGGGTGAATACCTCAAATACGCACTTGCGCTGCGCTTTTCCAGACTTCAGCGCCGCCTGGAGCATGGTGAGCTCGTAGCGATCAGTATTCAATGCAGTAGACACCTCTTTAGCCTATCTACCCAATGAGCTTTAGACTTAGTGAGTGGATTCCAGACCAATTGGTGTATTTGACTCAGGCGTCGGTGGCTTGACGGTTGCTAGAGCGATCATTGACCAACTTCCGCACGAATCTATTCACTACGTGGGCGATACTTTGAATTCGCCATATGGCCCAAAGCCCATCTCTGAAGTCCGACGCCTTGCTCTTGAAGTGATGGATGAATTAGTGGCATCGGGTGTAAAGCTTTTGGTTATCGCCTGCAATTCCGCTTCAGCAGCAGTTTTGAGAGATGCCAGGGAGCGCTACACCGAAGGACTCGGTGTCCCAGTTATTGAAGTGATTCAACCTGCGGTTCGCAAAGCGGTGGGTACTTCTAGAAACCGCAAAGTCGGTGTCATAGGAACCAGCGCTACGGTGAACTCAAAGGCTTACGAAGACGCTTTCGCTGCCGCGGTTGATTTTGAAATCACATCTGCTGCCTGCCCAACCTTCGTGGACTTTGTAGAGCGCGGAGTTACCTCAGGCCCAGAACTGCTTGCGGCAGCAGAGGCTTATTTAGCGCCAATCAAGGCAGCGAATGTAGACACCTTGGTTTTGGGCTGCACCCACTACCCACTGCTACACGCCGCACTGTCATATGTAATGGGCGACAGCGTGAACTTGGTTTCATCGGCTGACGAGACTGCTAAAGATGTTTTTAGAGTGCTAACCGAACACGATCTTTTGGCTCCGGTATCCGCAAAGCCAAGCTACAAGTTTTATGCCACCGGTAATGCCAAAGAATTCGAAAGCCTGGCCAAGCGTTTCTTGGGACCTGAGGTTAACGATGTAACCCACCTGGAGCGAAAGGCACCAAATGAGTAGGCCAAACGGAAGAGCTGAACACGAGCTTCGCGAAGTCAAAATTGAACGAAACTTCACCATCCATGCCGAAGGGTCTGTGCTGGTTTCCTATGGCAACACCAAGGTGCTGTGCAACGCATCTTTCACTCCCGGAGTCCCTCGTTTCAAGAAAGACTCTGGTGAGGGCTGGGTAACTGCTGAGTACGCAATGCTCCCGCGTGCCACGCACGATCGTTCCGACCGCGAAGCAGTGAAGGGAAAGATCGGTGGCCGCACCCACGAGATTTCTCGACTGATTGGTCGTTCGCTTCGTGCGGTGATTGACGTGAAGGCACTGGGGGAGAACACCATTGTTTTGGACTGTGATGTTCTGCAGGCCGATGGCGGAACTCGCACCGCTGCCATTACCGGAGCTTTTGTTGCACTTGCCGATGCTGTTGCGTGGGCAAAGAAGCAGGGGCTGATAGCCAAAAGCGCCAAGCCATTGATTGACACGGTCTCTGCCGTGTCGGTTGGAATCATTGATGGTGTTGCAGTGACTGACCTCGAGTATGTCGAGGATGTCAGGGCAGATACCGACATGAACGTTGT